>JANYIW010000145.1 GCA_025358645.1 Bacteroidales bacterium | reverse complement strand
ATGGATTTACAATCAAAAACCATATCTGGGCCTGATAATCAGTGTTTCAAATTTTTAACTTCAAATAATAAACATTAAGACCACTCGGAAAAGTCAGTTTTTTTTGATTTTTAGCTTTTTTTTACCCTTAACCCTAAAGGGGAAAAGCTAAAAATAAAAAATTTACAAAAGTCCCCTTTAGGGGTCCCGATAGCTATCGGGATAGGGGTAACATTAATTATCGGAGTGGACTCAACATTAAAATTATTACCTTTGCAATTCAATTGTAAACTAACACTGTATGACATTAGTTACCCGGGTACCGGTAATTGAAATGGATGGGCGCCGTCTCTATTATACTTTTATTGCCGGAGCCAGAAAAGTCATTGAACATCAGGTTGAACTCAATAAAATTAATGTCTTCCCTGTAAACGATGGTGATACCGGAACTAATATGGCATCTACCATCAGGGCGGTAGTTGATTCGCTTCATCCTCACAGATCGTACAAGATTACAGCTGACAGGATTGCAGAAACAACGCTCGAAAATGCCCGCGGAAATTCCGGAATTATTTTTGCACAGTTCCTATACGGAATGAGCACCGAAACCGGCAATTTTAAGACAATAACAATAAAACAGTTTGCAGAAAGTATCAAAAATTCCGTGCGCTACATATATGAGGCAGTAGCTAATCCGGTTGAAGGAACAATGCTTACCGTTATCAAAGATTGGGCAAATTATATTTACGACAACAGAAACCGGATGACGGATTTTAACCAGCTTTTTATCAGTTCTTTCGACGTGCTAAATAAATCGCTGATAGCAACTAAATCAAAACTTGCTGTTCTGACAAAAGCAAATGTTGTTGATGCCGGAGCCCGGGGTTTCGTGTTTTTTGTTGAAGGGATCATCGATTTTATAGCAAATAGCAACCTTAGAGACCTCATCCAGATCAAAGCCGAAACTGCAATATTTGAAAAGATAGAAGAAGTGATACCTGAGAAAGTAGATTTCAGGTACTGCACCGAAGCGCTTATAAAAAACAGTTCGATCGATAACAAATCATTATTACACATCCTGGAAAAACATGGAACTTCCATAGTTATTGCAGGTTCCGAGAAGATGAAACGATTACATCTTCATACAAATAATCCTGCCGGACTTTTTAATGAACTCAGAAGTTCGGGGACTCTGGCGTTCCAGAAAGCCGACGATATGATCAGACAAAGTGAAGTAGTCTATAACAGAAAATGGAAAATAGCCCTGGTAACGGACTCAACATGCGACCTGGCCCAGGATTTAATTGATAATTATCAGATAAACATGCTGCCGATTAATATCAATTTCGGCGAAAACCATTATCTCGATAAAATAACAATTCAACCCGAGCAATTTTATACTCTGTTGAAAGAGAATAAAAACTATCCTAAATCTTCACAGGTAAATGAAAAGAGTTTTACCAACCTTTATTCTCACCTGGCTTCTCATTATGATTCTGTAATCGCTATCCATTTAAGTGACAAATTAAGCGGAACATTCAACAGCAGCCAGAAAGCGGCCACGGCAATAAGTAAAGAATTCAATAAACCAATTTCTGTAATTAATTCTAAAAATTTATCAGGCGCCCTTGGCCTGGTAATTTTAAGGACCGCACAGGCCATTGAAGCCGGATATTCTCATGATCAGATTGTCAACATGGCTGAGAATTGGACAAATCATTTACGGATATTCGTAAGCGTCAGGTCAATAAAATATCTTGTCAGGGGTGGACGGGTATCTGCAGTAAGGGGATTAATTGCACGGATGCTTAATATTAATCCTATAGTTTCCATGGATGAATCCGGAAAAGCAATTGTTTTCGGAAAGACATTTAATCTGAGGGCGAATATGGAAAAGGTGATGGTACATATCACAAAAATAAGTCATGAAAAAACTATATGGAACTACATTGTTCTCCATGCAAATAATAATGATGCTGCACAATGGTATTCTGAAAAAATGGAAACTCTCACCAATAAAAAACCGGCTTCCGTTGTAAATATCTCTCCTATAATTGGCGCCAACGCAGGTATTGGAGCTGCAGCTGTGGCACTTCTATTTGACTAACTCTCATTTGTATGAGTTTCTTAACTATCTTCTTTCAGGGTTTCTTATTAATAATGATTATGATGACCTTCTTATGGGTTGTAAGTGTAATTGTTAAAAACGTAAGTATTGTCGATCTCTTCTGGGGTTTAGGATTTGTTTTAACTGCCGGATTCTATTTTCTTAAAACAGAGGGATCCGGACCACGGAAAGTTATTCTGATTGCTCTGGTAGCCATTTGGGGGTTCCGTTTATCCCTTCATCTGGCCTGGCGGAATATCGGGAGAGGTGAAGATTTCCGATACAAACAATTCCGGAAGAATTATGGAGAGAAAAGATATTGGTGGATAAGCTTTTTTCAGACGTTTCTTCTACAGGGAATTCTCATGTGGCTGATTTCTGCACCTCTCCTCGGGGCACAATATTATGGACAAAACAGGTCTCTGGGCATATTCGAATATATAGGAATTATACTCTGGATTATTGGTTTCTGCTTTGAAGCGGGAGGAGATATTCAGCTTGCCAAATTTAAATCAGATCCGGCAAATAAAGGGCGTATAATGGATAAAGGATTATGGCGTTATACCCGCCATCCTAATTATTTTGGTGATGCAACAATATGGCTGGGATACGGATTTTTGTGCCTTTCTTCCGGAAGTTATTTACCGGTTATCGGATCCCTTCTAATGATTGTATTAATCATTAAAGTTTCAGGGGTAGCGCTTCTGGAAAAAAGTTTAAAAGAGAAGAAACCACAGTACAAAGAATACATTGAAAAAACCAGTGCATTTATACCCTGGTTCCCGAAAAAGCCTCCAGCTCAGTAAAGAGTTTCCTTAAAGGAGTATCTCAATAAAGCATACTCTTAAAAAACTAAAACAACAAGCTAAATAGCCATGATCAACCTTAAAATGAAAACATTTGGAAAGTGGTTAGCAGGAATTATTCTGATACTATTTATAGTCTACATAGCGGGACCGAAACCATCAAAACCTGATTTTAGTGTTCATGAGTCTGGTTTGCCAGCCTCGCTGATTGATCTTGAAAATAATATAAACCAAAGTGAAAACGCGATTAAAGGTATAAAACCCGATAATCAGGCAAGGATAATATGGGCTGATTCTTCAAAAAAAGAGAAGACAAAAATTGTCTTCCTTTACCTGCATGGATTCTCGGCCAGCCAGGCAGAAGGTGATCCTGTCCATAAAGATCTGGCAAGAAAATATAATGCCAATCTTTATCTCTCAAGATTGGCTGAACATGGTATCGACAGGGGTGACAGTACAATGATCAACTTAACTGCTCAAGAATACGAAGCTTCTGCAGAAAAGGCCCTTGCCCTGGCTAAAAAATTAGGAGATGACGTTGTTGTCATTGGCACATCTGCAGGTGGAGCGCTTACTCTTTATCTGGCCTCAGGGCATCCTGAAATTAAAGCAATTATACTTTATTCACCTTGTGTTAAACTTTACGATGGAACAGCTATAATTCTGAATAAGCCATGGGGTCTTCAGATTGCCCGGATGGTTTCCGGCGGACTCTCAAAAAAATTTAATTCTGATAGTAAGACTCATTCAAATTACTGGCAACTTAATTACCGTATCGAAGCATTGGTGGCTCTTCAGAATCTCATCTCAAATACAATGAAGCCAGCAGTTTTCGCTAAAATAAAATGCCCGGTATTCCTTGGTTATTACTACAAGAATGAAACAGAGCAGGATAATACAGTTTCAATACCTGCCATGTTAAAAATGTACGATGAACTGGGCACACCGGCTGAATTTAAACAGAAAGTGGCCTTCCCGAATGCAGGAGCGCACGTGATAGCATCTTATATCAGATCAAAAGACTGGCAGGGTGTTGAAAGGGAAACAGATAAATTCCTGGCTGATATTATGAAACTGTAAGTTATTCTGTCATGAAATCAAATAAGTTTTCATTGAAATCCAGGATTGTAAGTTTCAGATTCGCGCTGAAGGGATTAAGATCGCTTTTGAAATATGAGCATAATTCCAGAATTCATCTCCTGGCTGCAATTTTAACAATTACATTGGGAGTCCTTCTAAAGCTAAGTTCTTACGAATGGTCCCTGCTGATAATAGTGATTGGCGTGGTATTTATTACAGAACTATTGAATTCCTCCCTCGAATCATTGGCCGATCATATTGATCCTGAATGGAATGAGGTGATAATGAGAGCTAAAGATTTCAGCGCCGCCGCGGTGTTGATATCAGCAATTATTTCGGCAGTTGTTGGCGGTCTGATATTTATTCCAAAGTTATTGAACTTAATATAAAGAGGTATTACGATAAATAGCATTAGTTGATTAAGCTTTTATAACTAAATATACCATATTTGTACTAATTGAATTTAATTTCATAATTTTATTGATAAAATAAGTACTAACTTCAAATTTAAACGTATAACAGAAAATCAATCATTTAAACTAAATTCTACCAATATGAGTAATCTAATGAATTATCGAATTTTAGCGCTATTGTCATTTCTCCTTTTAGCCCCTGATCTCATGCAGGCTCAAACTGATAAAAAGGCAATCGAATTAAAGAAACTTGAAACAGGCGTTGCCACAGCCAAAGCTAAGGTTGCTCTGAATGAACGACAGCTGACTAATTCGGATTCCCTGATTACTTTAGGTACTAAACAGATAGCTGAATCAAAAACAGAAACTAAAGCCATTGAGGCAGAACGTAAGAAACTTGACAAAGATAATGTTACTCAAAAAAAGCCCCTTACGAAGCTCACAACATCAAAAGACAGGGAAGAAGCTACCCAGGCCAGGGCCGATCTTAAAGCCCTTGATGTGAAATATAAACTGGATTCCAAAGCCCTTGGTATCCGATTAAAGGATGCAACAAAAAAACTGACCACCGGTAACGCGAACCTGACAAGAGGGAAAGCGACTAAAAAAAGTGCAAAGGATGCTCTAAAAATTTCACAGACTGCTCTTGGCGCTGCTCA
>JANYIW010000140.1 GCA_025358645.1 Bacteroidales bacterium | reverse complement strand
CTTAAAGTAACGTGAAATAAATAGCTGTTCATCTTCCTGTAAAGAATGTGGATAAAACCAGGTTATCCTGTTATCGTTAAGGGGATCACAGAAAATTTCAATAAACGGAAAAGTTTTTTCAAGTCTTTTAAAAAGAGATTTGTCCTCCTTCAGGAGTCTGAAGGCATACATTATGTGTTTTGTTGTTCCAAGTTTGTTCAGCCTGGAATCCATGCTGTTGCTGTACCCTGTTTCATTTTCAAAATCGCGCAAAAAGACTTTATACCTGATGCCGTTTTCATTATACAAAACATGGTCTCCATAAATATTATCAGCCCAGAGAATACTGTAATTGGCCTTTTCGGCTTTTAACTGTCTTTCTTTCATGACACGGTTTATCATTCCTTCCCGTGTGAACTTTTTATGAATGGTATAATCCTTCGGATCAGTCATGTGAAGTTCCTTTTCTACCTGCAGAAGGCAAGCATAGGAGTGTCTGTCCCATCCGATGGATTTTCCTTCAGTGCCTGGAATAATATTGCCATTTGGTTCTATTTCAAGCAAGTAGTCGATGTGTTTCCGGCTGCTTTCATTATTTAGGGCAAGTTCAAAACCCGCCGAAGATTGTGCAAGCAGGAGGCATAGTTCTTTATTAAAAATATCTTCCCCGGCAGCGAGTTCTTGTTTATCAATTATTGTTGCCAATTTTTGCTTTTGATTTAAAATAATTTCCTGTGCATTCATACTGAATAGATTATTTTCAATAATTGTCGTTATTTTAATATGCAATTTTACAATAATAATTTGATAATTTCCCGAACCCTTAAAATTCCCATTTTTATATTAAGGTTAATAAACATAATGCTCAAAAACAAACCTTTGATCGAAGAAGGAAGTATGCTTGTCTGGGATCGAGAATGCATTTTTTCAGAGCACTTTGGGCAAATGGACTAAAGGATACCGGATTTACGATTATTAATACATGGGATGAGAGTCTATATTATGATAATATTGTAATTCAAAAAGATAACTTTATGAAGTTTCTTACTTACCCTGACAAATTAGGTATTGGATATTTTAGCAGAGAACCTTCAACCTACATTGGTTTTCTTGAAAAAGATGTGTACTTTGATAAAAATGGATATTTTGATCCATCAGGTATTACTTGGGAAGGTATAATAGTATTATAATTATTATTCTCAGTCAAAATACTAACATTCAACTAATCTATTCTTAAAATGGCTAAAGTAATTTTCTTATTATTAACACTAATCACATTAGGTAATAATGCTCTTGTGGGGAAAAATACTAATTTCAATTACTATTCAGCCGAGGACTCAATAAAGATCATTGAGAAAGTATATCTGCATGTTGACAGAGACTTGTACTCACCGGGAGATGATATCTGGTTTAAAGGATACCTTATTAATGCTATTAACAGATTCCTAACGGATCATAGTCATAACCTGCATTTCGAATTGATTTCACCGGATTCAAAAATCATTGACAGCCGGATAATAAGAATAAATGAAGGATTGGGTAATGGTGATTTTCAATTGTCAAAGACACTAAGATCGGGAAAGTACAGACTCAGAGCATATACAAACTATATGAGAAACTTTGGCGATCAGCAATTCTTCAGTAAAGAGATTTCTGTAATTAATCCTTCTGATGCAGACAAAATATATTCTGATAGTACCGGAGAGTATCTGGTTAATAAATTGGAAATAAGCTTTTTCCCCGAAGGCGGATCACTGGTTGAGGATGTTCCGTCGGTTGTAGGATTCAAAGCTGTAAATAACTCAGGAGAAGGCTGTGATGTCACAGGAGAACTTCATTCTGCTACAGGAGAATTAATATCAACATTTAAAAGCGCTCATAAGGAATGGGCACATTCTCTATAATTCCATTATCCGGGGTAGCTTATTACGTTATAACAAAAAGTCCTGCTGGCAGTGAGGTAAGAAGTAATATCCCGGAATGTTTTCCATCAGGAGTGGTTATTAATATATCCAAAAATCAGACTAAAGAAGTTGGCGTGACAATAAGAACTAACCCAAAGACGCTTGCTCGTAAGCATTCGGCCAACCACGGGTTTACAGGGATCTGGTGCGGAGTTATCTAGATTTAGCGAACTAAATTCTATTAAATAAAAAAAGCCCTCCGTCGCTAAAGCTATGGAGAGCGAAGGTGGAGCTGCGGGGAGTAATTCGCTTCGTTCATTGATCCCCTTGTTCCCGTTCTGCAAATAGAAAACAGAAACCATCCTGCCTTTAGTATATTATACTATTTACAAAAAAAATGTGGACTGCGTCCACCGTATTATAATTAGTAGGCTTGCTACTTAAAATAAATTGTATTTTATTGGCTTATGATAATAAAATATCTACATTTGTAGAGTAATTACTTAAGTAAATACTTTGAAAACAGTATTAAAACATATAACAAATATTCAAACAGGAGTCTTTGCAAAGCCAATTATAGAAGGTGATATTGTTTATTTGCAAGCAAAGCATTTTGATGAAAATGGGCAGCTTATAAGCTTTTTACACCCCGATTTATTAGCTGAAAGTATTTCCGGTAAACATTTATTACAACACGGTGACATATTATTTGCAGCAAAAGGGACAAAAAATTTTGCAGCCTGGTATGAAAGCAAAAATCTTCCTGCAGTAGCGTCTACCTCTTTCTTTGTAATTCGTTTGAAGGAAAACACTATTGATAAAGTCCTGCCAGAATATCTTGCCTGGTATATAAATCAACCAGTTTCACAAAAATTCCTGAAAGGTAAAGCAATGGGAACTTCTATTGCTTCAATC
>JANYIW010000137.1 GCA_025358645.1 Bacteroidales bacterium | reverse complement strand
AGCATTTATAACGCTTGAGTTTCTGGCAAGTCTGTAGAGCGTGATTTGAATTGAAGTTACATAAGGATCAATTGATGCCTCCCGGAGCAGGTCAATGAAATGGTCGAATGGGTGATAAGGGAAAAAGAGCATAATATCTTTTCTTTTTATCACCGAAAGAATACTCCTGCCAGGCTGAATATCCCTATGAGGAATAGCAATAAAGGGTTCATTAAATAACTTCTTGCGACCCGGATTCGGGAAATTCATAAAATCTTTAAAATTATGATACCTGTTACTTGGAATAATAACATCGTCTGGTCCGAAATTCAGTTTTTTTGTTATTATTTTTAGCAAGTCGCGGGGAATAGTGCGATCGTAGATAAATCGTACAGGTGTACCCATTTTGCGCTGCTGTAAACTCTTGGAAAGTTTATCAATATAGCTTTCTGATATGTCATCTGCTATTTCAAGCTCAGCATCTTTTGTGAGTTTAATGGTATAGGCGGAAATATCGTCAAAATCGAAGATAAAGAATATCTCTTTCAATCCAAACCGGATTATATCATCAAGGAAAATAATGTACTTACCATCATCTTTTTCAGGAAGTATTATAAACCTTGGAAGTACATTAGTTGGAATCTCAAGAAGTGCGTATCTTCTTTTCTGAGTGTCAGTTTTAGCCAGGTATATTGCCAGGTAAATAGCGTCATCAGTAAGATTTGGCAGGTTTGAATCCTTTTCAATAAGGAATGGCATAAGCCTGGTTCTCACCTCTTTATGGAAATACTCCCTGACAAATTCAGCTTGCTCAATATTCAGCTGTTTTTCATTAATAATATGTGTATTATGCTTTTCAAGCTCATGAAGAAGGCCCGAGTAAATCTTTTCAAATTTTACGTTATGAGCAAGAACAATTTCATGAATGGTCTTAAGAGTAGTTTTTGGATTGTATCCAAGTATTTCTTTTGACTTAGAACTATACAGTGATAACCTTTTAAGCGTTGCAACCCTTACTCTGAAGTATTCGTCAAGGTTGTTAGAATAAATCCCAAGAAATTTAAATCTTTCCAGTAGTGGTACCTCTTTGTTTTCAGCTTCCTGTAAAACGCGTTCATTGAAAGATAACCAACTTATTTCCTTTGGAATGTATAACTTACTCATTATGATTTCTCAGGTTTAAGAAAATATTCCATCTTTCCGTTGTTCCGACCAATCTCCGACCAGGTTCTGATATTAAATGAAATACAGACTATTCCGGTTTTAGGCATAAAATCACAACCTTCTTTACATAGCATATTTGCAATCTGTGTGAATGAAGGATTATGTCCGAACATTGATACTGTTTCAGTCTCTTCATTGATTGTTGAAAGTATAGCTGGCAAATTCTGGAAGCTCATCTTATAATAAAGATCACTGTTCATAATGACAGTATCGGCATTTATCCCAAATTTACCCGCGAAGATTAATGCTGTTTCCAGCGCCCTGAAAGCAGGGCTTGTCAGAAAAACACCCGGGGATTTTTCTTTTTCCAAAAGTTTATGGGCCATAAGTCCCGCGATTACTTTCCCCTTCAGAGTCAGTGATCGTTCGAAGTCAGAAATTTCAGAAGACTCGTCTTCTGCTTTTCCATGACGGATTAAAATTAATCTTTTCATTTTCTTCTGTAAAGTGAATAACAAATGTTGAGTCCACTCCGAAAAGGGAGTTTATTTTGATTTTTAGCTTTTTTTTACCCTTAACCCTAAAGGGAAAAAGCTAAATATCAAAAACTTTCAAAAGTCCCCCTGCCTACCCTGCCTACCCTGCCTACCGGCAGGCAGGCGGCAGGCAGGCGGCAGGCAGGCTTTAGGGGTCCCGATAGCTATCGGGATAGGGGTAACATGACTTATCGGAGTAGACTCAATGTTCAATAAATAATCAGTTACCGAAGTTTGTCCCCATATTCAGTGCCTGGATCACAAGAGGGTCGTTTGGATCTACGAGTTTCAGTTTTCCTGAAACTTCTGCAAGAGGAACAGCTACAATTTCGGTATTCCTGAGTGCAACCATTTTACTGAAGTTGCGCTCTGCAATTAAATCGGCGGCAGCAGAACCATATCTTGTAGCAAGTACGCGGTCCATAGGGGAGGGAGTGCCTCCTCTCTGGATATAACCCAAAACGGTCTCCCTGGTTTCGAGTCCGGTCAGCTCATTTATTCTTTTGCTTAATGATTGAGCAGCGGAACAACTGTCTTTGATTGGATTTCTGATGCCCTCCGCAACAACTACGATAGAGTAGGGTTTATTCTCTGCAACCCGGTGAAGAAGATACTCTGCAATCTTTTTATCATCATATTGAATCTCTGGAATCAGTATTACATCACCACCTCCTGCTATGCCGGAATAC
>JANYIW010000123.1 GCA_025358645.1 Bacteroidales bacterium | reverse complement strand
AACGCAGAATTCAAGAAAATTCTCTTTTAACCTGTATTCAATTTTTATAATTCCCTTATCTGTGAATTTTAATGCATTACTTATCAGGTTTGAAAGAATCTGTGTTAATTTGATTCTGTCTGTCAGAATCAGGGCTTCGGGATCGGATAATCCGGCGTCACAAACCAGCTTTATTTTCTTCTCATTAGTTTTAGCAATGAATTGATTAAATAAATATTTAAGTATTTTATTAATATTAATTTCATTTTTCACAGTCTTAATAAGGTTAGCTTCGATATTTGAAATATCTACTATATCGGTAATTATCGATAGCAGATGATTACTGCTTTGCATAATTATTTCAATGTATGATTTACGCGACCGTTCATCAATTTCAGGCTCCCCAAGAAGCGCTGAAAATCCGACAATGGCATTCATGGGTGTTCTGATTTCATGTGAAATATTATGCAGGAATGCGGTTTTAAGTTTGTCGCTTTCTTCCGCTTTTACTTTTGCTCTGATCAATTCCTCCTCATTCTCTTTCCTGTCTGTGATATCCTGAAAAATTTCCAGTATTGCCTTTTTACCCTGGTACATCATGCCTGTATGGCTTATCTCAAATATCCTTTTTCCAAAAACCCCGTGAGATTCATAAGCCTCTGTTTTACCAATATTTATACCCCTGATTAAAGGACAGTCCGTGCATTGCTTTTTATCTTCCCTATACAATTCCCAGCACTTTTCCCCGATAGCTTTCTCTCCGAAGAGTCTTACAAAATTATCACTTTGAAATACGACATTCCCTGATTCATCAACGATATCCATTCCGAAAGGGATGGTTTTAAGCAATGATTCACTAAAGCCAAGACTTTGTTTCAGATCCTCTTCTGCTCTCTTTCTATCAGTTATATCACGCCCGACACCAACCAGTCCTGTGATGTTTCCATCCTTATCATAAAAAGGAATTTTTGAGGTTAGCATCCGGATCATTCCCCCATTTTTATCAACAAAATCTTCTTCCCGTTCAAAAAATGCTTTTCCTGAGTTAATCACTTCTTTATCATCAGCATAACCCCGAAGACCTGTTTCACCGGGATAAAGATCAATATCAGTCTTGCCCAGAACATCATCTTCTTCCCCGGATCCGATATAGGTCACATCTGCAATATTGGACATAATCTTCCTGCACTCTGCGTCTTTTACATAGATCGCGTCAGGAATAAGATCAACTATTGTTCGTAACAATCTCCGTTCAATGTTCAATAACTCTTCTGCCTTTTTGCGGTCAGTAATATCCTGAATAACTCCAATTATCGTCACTTGGTCTCCACCAGGGACAACGACCAGTTCAGCTTTTGAATGAATTGATCTGATGGCTCCATCGCTTACACGCACAATATTAAACTCTACATCATATGGCTCGTTGTATTTCAACAGACGATCTAACGATTCATCAAGCATGGCACGGTATTCGGGAAGAGGACATATCCTGGCCAATTCAAGGGGAATTTCATGATTCTCATTATCATATCCGTAAATTCTTAATGCTTCATCAGAACTCCAGATTAATTTGGAAGAAAGATCAAGTTCCCAGTTTCCAACATGTGCAATGAACTGAGCTTTATGAAGCCGTATTTTACTCTTTTGTAATTCATCTTCAGCTGTCTTTTTCTCTTTCGCAAATTTTATTTTATTTATTGCAGAAGTAATCGCCGGTACAAGCCGTGACAGATTTTCCTTAACAATATAATCATCAGCTCCCGCCTTAATACAATCAACTGCAACTTCTTCATTGAATGACCCTGTTACCAGGATGAAAGGAATTAACGGTGCCATTTCGTTGCGAAGCAGAAGAGCTGACATCCCATCAAACTGAGGAAGTTTATAATCGGAAATAATTATATCCGGTTCGAAATCTTTCATGTTCGTAAGATAATTTTCTCTTGTATCTATCAGCACTTTTGAAAAAGAGATATTGTTTTTCTCAATTTCATGACAGATTAATTCTACATCGGACTTAACATCTTCTACAAACAATATTTTCAGTTTAACAGCCATTTCCTGATTAGTATATTTATGTTTAATAGGCTTCATTTACAAATTGTTAACGTATTTATTAATTCAACTCAATTTATTTCAACATTTGTAACTTTTACAATTAATCACATCTCCACTGAATACAAAACTTCCACAACCTTTTTAATCTATTTCAGCGGTTCATTAACAAGCAGCCAGTACAACCCTAGGCTGCTCATTTCACTTTTGCAAGGTAACTATTTAATTGGGACGTTGCCTTAAACCCTAAAGCAATCCATCTATTCCAGATATGAACAAGTAACCCGATCGCACTTATCTGGCGAAGGGAATTAGTCTGGAGAAAAGAAAATCTAACAAAAGGAGATAAGATATATATAAAGGATTCAGAATCTTTGATGATGTATGAGATTAATTAGTATTAATTTGCCTCTTTCATCATAAACCTGCCCTTCGAATTTGTGAGAAGGTTCTTAGTCAGGTAAGCTACGCCAGAGCCAATTGCCGCTATTACTACTGGCTTAATTGTCAGCCAGTTAATAACGCCTCCATTGACAATAAGTTGATATAATCCGGTTATGAACGTGCAAAACATTACTACTATCAACCCGTTTATAAAATCGCGACTGTTAAGTCTTAAGAATTTAGATTTCATAGTTATAATTATTTCAGATGGACATCATTTTATACCAAATTTACATTTTAAAATAATAACTATCAAGCAACAGGGGTTATTTTTCTATAGGGTATGTGGCATGGGGCCTTACCACACCTTCTCCATAAGCAGAATATTCCGCAGATCGTTTGGCGTGATATTTTCCCTGATTTTACCTGTATCAACGACGGAAATAAATCCGGATTCTTCGGATAGTACAACAATAAGTGCATCAGAGTGTTCCGACATACCGATTGCAGCCCTGTGACGCATCCCGAATCGGGGAGGTAAAGTGACCTGGTCAGTAGTTGGTAAGGGACATCTGGCAGCTAGTATCAATCCGCCTTCTATCAGTACTGCCCCGTCGTGCAATGGAGTATTCTTGAAAAATATTGTTTCAAGTAATTCTGCACTTATCCGTGCCTTAAGTATCTCCCCTCCTTCAGAAAAGAGATCAAGACTGCTTTTTCTGCCAATCACTATCAGAGCTCCGGTTTTCTTTGATGCAAGTCTTTCACATGCTTTTACAATTTCCTCGGCTTCTCCGGGGCTTCCTGGTTTATTTGTAACCAAAGAGAACAACCTGCTGAAAGAGAATCTGCTCCTTGTGATATACTTGTTTCCAATTACCAGTAAAAACCTTCTGACTTCTTGTTGAAACACAATAATAAGAGCAATAACTCCAACGCCAATTACCTGACCGAGTAAAGCGCTTATCAACTCCATATTCAGAGCTTTTACAACAAGCCAGAAAAGGTAGATAAAAAAGATCCCCAGAAAGATGCTGAAAGCTGCTGTACCTCTGATAAGACGATAAAGCTGAAAGAGTACTATTGCAACAAGAACAATATCAATAATATCAAGAATGGTTATATGAAATGGCATAATTATAATCTAAATTATCGTTAATAATGAAGAAATATTTTAAAGCGTAAACTTAATGGTCCATAGACTTAAGTCCGAATATTGATGTTTAAATATTTGAGACCCCTCCGAAAAGGGAGTTTATTTTGATTTTTCACTTTTGTCTTTATAACTTATTTCCGGAATTTCTGATCCTCAAAATTAATTGTACAGTTTGTACTGCCTCTTTTACATCATGAACCCTTAAAATATCAGTGCCATTAAAAAGCGCTATTGCATTAAGCGCAGTAGTTCCATTCAGAGCCTCATCAGCAGAAATATCAAGTGTCTTCCAGATCATCGATTTTCGTGATATACCAACGAGAACCGGCAACCCGGCTATTGAAAAATCGCCGAGTCTCCTCAGAAGTTCAAAGTTATGATCAATGGTTTTACCGAATCCTAAGCCGGGATCAATTATAATATCCTTTAGTCCTGCAGAGTTTAATCTGAAGATCCTTTCACCAAACCATTTAAGAATATCTGCTACAATATCTTCATAAACCGGTTTATTCTGCATCGAGCGCGGATTCCCCTTCATGTGCATCAATATATATGGAACATTCAGCTTCTCAATAGTAGAGAACATTTCGCTGTCAGCGTCACCCCCAGAGATATCATTTATCATAGTAGCGCCGCATTCAACAACAGCCTCCCTGGCAATATCGGCACGAAAAGTATCAACTGATATAATCGCCTCAGGGAATTCCCTGTTTATAAGTTTTATAGCCTTCAGTACACGTGCACTCTCCTCCTGAATTGAGATATCTGCTGCTCCCGGACGTGAGGAGTATCCCCCTATATCGAGTATATCTGCACCATCCTCTAACATTCGTGTTGCGGCACTAAGTATCTCTTCATCGGTATTATATCGACTTCCGGAATAGAAAGAGTCAGGTGTAATATTTAATATTCCCATCACCCTGGGGATTGCAAGGTCAAGCAGTTTGCCCCCCGCGTTAATATACTGAGGTTTTTCCGGAAACATAGTTTTAAAGAATAGACGAAATTAACGAAATTTGCAATAAACCAATCATACATTTCCATCTTTGCCCTGTGGTTATTATATTTGTACTGATTGAAATCAATTAAATGATGAAGCTTTTAGTTATTGAAGGGGTGGATGGCGCCGGCAAATCAACACAGATTAAGTTGTTAAGAGACTTTTTATCAAAGAAAGGGTACGACTGTGAATATATGCACTTCCCCAGAACTGAAACCCCATACTTCGGAGAGCTTATTGCAAGGTTTTTAAGAGGTGAATTCGGATTATTGGACGATGTTGATCCATACCTGGTTGCAATGCTTTATGCAGGTGACAGAAAAGATGCTTCAGCCATAATCAGCAATTGGCTGACTGAAGGAAAGATTGTCCTGCTCGACAGATATACATATTCAAATATAGCGTATCAATGTGCCAAGTTAAATGATATAAAGAGCCAGGATAAACTTATGAACTGGATTTTGTCTCTCGAGTTTAATCATTTTGCAATTCCAAAACCCGACCTTAATATTTTCCTCGATGTTCCATTTGCTTTTGCAGAAAAAAATTTAATGAAAACAAGAACCGGAAATGACCGGAATTATCTTAACGGAATCCGTGATATCCATGAAGAGAGTATAGTATTTCAGAAAAAGGTCAGGGATATTTATCTGAGAGTTTCAAAATCGGATGACCGGCTGGCGGTTGTCAATTGTGGTAACAGCAATGGGACGATGCTTACTCCTTCTGAAATATTTAATCTTATATTAAATGTTTTCAATAATAAAAAGCGCGTTTGAAATGAAGATTATAAGGATTCTGAGCAGAATAATAATTAGTCTGGTATTTATCTTCTCCGGAGTAGTTAAAGCAATTGATCCGCTGGGCTCCGCGTATAAATTCCATGATTATTTTCAGGCTTTTCATCTTGGGTTTCTTAATAATCTAAGCCTCCCTCTTTCCATCCTCCTGTGTACGGCTGAATTTATCGCAGGTTTTTCATTACTTACAGGTTTCAGGCAGAAAACAGGAATCCTGGGAGTCTTTATTCTTCTGGTAATCTTTACTCCTCTTACATTCATGCTTGCTCTGACTAATCCCGTTTCAGACTGTGGCTGTTTCGGCGATGCAATCCATCTTACAAATTGGCAGACATTTGGAAAAAATATAGTCTTAGTTTCCTTATTGATAGTACTTTATACAGGTACAAACCAGATTAGGAGTATCCAGGGGAAAACAACTGAATGGATTATAATAATTATAACTACTGTTATTTTTGTTATTTTTTCACTGGCAAACCTCAGATATTTACCTGTTATTGATTTCCTCCCGTATAAATCAGGAGTGAAAATTGCCGATAAAATGATTACCCCCGACGGAGTTCCGGGCGATGAGTACAGCACTACATTTATTTATGAAAAAAACGGCGTCAAAAAGGATTTTAACATTAATAACTATCCGGCTGATGATTCAACATGGAAGTTTGTTGATCAGAAATCCGTCCTGATAAAAAAAGGATACAAACCTCCTATACATGATTTTATCATAACTGCATTAAATGGAGAGGATCTTACTCAAAATATACTATCTTACTCCGGCTATTCTGTTTTAATGATAACTAAAAAACTTTCTGAGGCAGGACAAAGATCTTTATCTGAAGGATTTAAACTTGGCAATTATTGCGTGTCAAACGGAATTAACTTTTATATTCTCACCTCTTCAGGAACAGATGAGGTGAAAAGTTATGAAAACGGGTTGAATTTCTGTTCCGCAGATGAGACTACTTTGAAGACAATGGTAAGAGCAAATCCGGGTTATATTTTGCTTAAAGATGGAATAATTATTAAAAAATGGTCATGGGCAAATGTTCCTGAACCAGAATGGTTTGGAAAACTAAACATACAAAGATGAGGCCACTCATAAAAGTCAGTTTATTTGATTAAATACATTTAAATATAATTACATCTTAAAACATTAATTTATATGAGAAAGAAGATTGTTGCCGGTAACTGGAAAATGAATATGGATCTGGCAGAAGGCATGAAGTTCGCCGGATCGATTGAAAAGTATTTCAGGGAAACTCCTTCGGATAAAGCATTGGTTATCTTATGTCCACCGTTTATACATCTGGCTGGAGTGGGCGAAATTCTTAAACACGGGAAGGTAGCGCTTGGCGCTCAAAACTGTGCAGCCGAGGCTTCCGGTGCCTTTACAGGTGAAGTTTCAGCCTGGATGGTAAAAAGTACCGGCGCCCAGTATGTTATAATAGGGCATTCTGAAAGAAGAACTTACTATCATGAGGATGATAAACTTCTGAATAAAAAGACTTTACTAGCTATTAACAGCGGATTGAAGGTTATTTTTTGCATAGGTGAAGTATTAAAAGAAAGGGAAGCCGGACAACATTTTCTTATTGTAAAAAGACAACTTCAGGAAGGATTATTCAACCTTACTGAGGAACAAATGGATATGATTGTTCTGGCTTATGAACCAGTTTGGGCAATCGGAACAGGATTGACTGCAACGCCTGATCAGGCGCAGGAAATGCATAAGTACATCCGTGATCTGGTTAAAGAGAAATATGGCAATGATTGCGCAAAAAAACTTCCGATTCTTTATGGAGGTAGCTGCAAACCATCAAATGCCAATGAAATCTTTTCTAAACCAGATGTTGATGGTGGATTGATAGGTGGTGCAGCTCTTAAAAAAGAGGATTTTACAGCTATAGTGGAAGCATTTTAACCGTTAAGAAATACTGATAATTTGTCAAAAAAGCTGGTAATTCTGATTCCGTTAATCTTTTTGGTTTTTACCGGGATATTGCATTCCCAGGCCAAATCTGCATTTTCCGGAGATCCTGCAAAGTTCAGAACCGAACTCACATCTTATATGGGACCGAACCTTAATGCCGATCAGCTTGCAAACCTTAATACATTCCTTTCCAGATGGGACAGCTCTGCTTTCAGTTCTGATATAATGAATAGAATAATTAATGTTTCGGTTCAGTTATCATCGAGACAAATGAGACCTGTACCCCACTTTAATGATTTTCTGTTGACCCTGAATTATTTCATCGAATATAAACGTGACGTCTCTTTTTTCACAAATTGGTTTAAAGGCTTAAGTGAATTAGCATTCAGTCAGACGTTTACAAATGACAATATCGATCGGTATTTTAAGAATAGCGGTCTGATGGTCAAAGAAAATGTGCTCTTCGAATCTGGAAGTGTTAAATGGAAGGTAAAGAATAATACTCTTAAATTTTTGCACGACACTGCTATTTATGTTACTGTTTCCAACGCTACACTAACATGCTATTCTCAAAAAGACAGTACAGAAATTTACAATGTCACGGGAAGTTACTATCCTGAAACCCAGCAATTCAGGGGCACAAAAGGTGTTGTTACCTGGGAAAAAGCCGGATATCCGCGTAATGAAGTTTTTGCTGAACTCACCGGTTATGCAATAAATATGACGAAAAGCAGTTTCACCGTTGATTCTGCGAAACTTACGCATGCTACCTATTTTAAAGAACCGGTTACCGGTTTACTTGCCGACCAGGCAATAAGCTTTACGAACAAGGAAAAAGCTAACTATCCTCGCTTTGAAACTTATGCAAAAGAATTTAAGATTAAAAACATATACAAGGGTGTTAATTATGAAGGTGGACTCACATTTGAAGGGGCTAATGTGAAGGGAACCGGTAAAAATGCTGACCTGGCGAAAATTACTCTTTTCAGAAATGATACTCTTTATCTCAAAATACGTTCAAAAGAATTTCTCTTCTCAAAAACCGGATTAATCAGCCAGGAAGTTACCATGTCGCTTTATCTTGACAAGGATTCAATATACCATTCAAACCTGGGGTTTTCATACTTTGTTTCTACCAGACAGGTAAATCTCTTCCGCACAAGTAATCCGATATCCAGGAGTCCCTATTTCGATTCATTTCACAATCTTGACATGTATTTTGAATATTTGTCGTGGAATATGAACGATTTTAAAATTGTTCTTTCGCATGCAAGAGGAGCCTCTCTTGGACATGCAGAATTTGAATCTACTTCGTTCTTTAATTCAGCCTATTTTTTACAGTTGATGGGACTCGATGAATACCATCCTTTAAACCGGCTGACTAAATTTGCAGAATGGTTCTACTCCGAAACATTTCCCGTTGCTGAATTTGCCAGATGGCTTAATAGGCCCGTAGAGGCTGTTACCGGTTTATGCATCGATATGGCCAATAAGGGTTTTATTTTCTATGATAGAATTAATAATGAGGTCACAATAAAGAAAAAAACAAAGGATTTCCTCAATTCTTATGCCAGAAAAAAAGACTATGATATCATAAATATAGTCAGCGAAACAAGAGCGCCTGCTGATAATGCTGTTCTTGACATGAAAAAATATGGTCTGACAATAAATGGTGTATCCAGCGTCCTGCTTAGCGATTCCCAGAAAGTTGCAATTTATCCTTATAATAAACAATTGATAATCGGTAAAAACAGAAACATTAATTTTGACGGTATCGTTGATGCAGGTCTATTTACAGTATTCGGGCATAATTTCTCATTCAGCTATGATACATTTAAGATATGGCTTCAGAAAATCGATTCCATAAAAATCTCTGTTGAGACCGAAAAGAGGGATAAACTGGGTAATACAATTATTCAAAATGTAGAGAATCTTATTCAACTGGGTTCAGCGGAACTTTATATCGATAAACCGGATAACAAATCCGGATTAAAGAGCCTGAAGCAGTATCCGATCATAAATGCAACTACAAACTCATATATTTTCTATGATAAGATAGCCGGACTTGAGGGTGTTTACAAACAAAAGGATTTTTATTTCAAGATTGATCCTTTCACATACGAAAATCTAGACCATTACACAAATAAGGATTTGAAGTTATCGGGAGAATTTGTGGGAGGAAATATTCTTAAACCCATACGTCAGAATCTGGTTATACAGGAAAACAACTCGTTAGGATTTAATATGACCATCCCTTCGGAAGGGATTGAAGTGTATGGGAACAGGGGTATATTATATAATGCTCTTAGCATGAGTAACAAGGGACTGATAGGAAGCGGGACTATAAAACATTTGACATCCACAACTGTATCGGATGAATTTAAATTCTTTCCTGATTCCATGATCACCCATGCCTCGACTTTCAATATTGAAAAAGACGGATCAGGAATATTCCCCATACTTACCAGCCAGGATGTTGCAGTCAGATGGCTGACTCAAAAAGATGAATGGATAGCAACCACCGCAGAAGGAAAGACTTTTAATATGTTCGGGAATGGAACAACCCTTGATGGCAAATTATCACTTTCCCCGGCAAGACTCAATGGTACAGGAATAATTAATTTAACCGATTCCAGAGTCACTTCCAATCTTTTCAATTTTACATCGAATGCAATTAAGGCCGATACTGCTGATTATACTCTCAAATCGCTTTCCACAAACGGGTATTCATTTATTGCCGAAAATGCCAATACAGAGATCAATTTTGATCTTAAGATGGCACACTTCAGGCTAAATACTGATTCATCAGTTGTAAAATTTCCAGAGATCCAATATATCTGTACAATGACAGATTTTACTTATAATATGGAAAACCGTATTCTCAATATGGAGCAGAAGGGAAAGTCGAATATTCCTCTTTTAACAACTGATAAACTTATAAAGCTTGACTTCACCAGACTTGATAAGCCGACTTTCTTTGCCACAAACAATCTTTCTGATACAGTCGCTTTCTCATCATGGAAAGGAAGTTATCATCTTGATCAGGAATTTATTGAAGCGGAAAACATAAATTATATTCATATTGCTGATGCACTTATTCAACCAGAAAATGGGAAGATTATAATTAACCGGAGAGCTAAAATTCAACAAATGCAGAATGCGGTCATTGCTTTGAACCACAGACACATATTGCATTCTGCAAAGATTGATATTGAATCAACAAAAAGATATACCGGTAGCGCTATTTACGATTATTTGGATGAAAATAAAGAGATTCAGAAAATTAATTTTCCGGAATTGGAGGTCGATACGGCAACAACCTACGCGAAAGGCTATATACCTGTATCTCAAAAATTCATGCTAAGTCCTGCTTTCTCATTTTCCGGTGATGTTGCCCTCTCAGCCAGGGCCGATAATCTTACTTTTACAGGAGCTGCAGGTATCTTGCATAATTGCAGAACAATCGAGAGCTATTCACTCAAATTCAAATACCAGATCGATCCAAAAAATGTTATGATCCCCGTCGTTGAGAAACCCAGAGACATGAATGATAATCTTGTAGTTTCCGGATCTTTCATAAATATTGATTCTATTCATATATATCCGACTTTCCTTTCTGCCCAAAAATCTTGGTCCGATGTTGCTCTGGTAAACTCAAATGGATGGCTCTACTACGAAAAAGCAAAAGGCAGATACTTAATCGCCTCGCGTGAAAAGCTTATTGATCAGACTCTTCCGGGGAATATGATTGGCTTTGATAAAAACTACTGCATATTGTCGGGAGAGGGACATATTGATTTTGGAGCAAAGCTTGACCTTGTTAAACTTACCAGTGCCGGCAATGTAGTTCATGTCCTTGATTCGGGTAAAGTTAACATTAATACAATCCTTGCCCTTGATTTTCATTTCTCCTCTGAAGCCCTTAAAGTTATGGCAGATGAAATAAGAATGATGCCATCGCTTAAACCTGTTAATCTGAATTCAGATCTGAATAATAAGGCTATGAAGGATCTCCTGGGAGTGAATATTGCATCACAATTAAAAGAGGACATGGATTTGTTCGGCGCAACAAGGAACCTGCCGAAGGAATTTAAATACGAACTTCTTCTAAACGATGTAAAACTCTTCTGGAATGAATCTACAGCATCCTTCCGATCGACAGGTAAAATAGGTATCGGATTCATTGGACCACAACCTGTAAATGTTTATGTTGACGGCTATATTGAGATTCAGAGAAGAAGATCGGGTGATTTGATTGATATATATCTGAAAGCAGATCAATCTACCTGGTATTATTTCTCATATTTCAGAGGTGTGATGATGACACAGTCGGGGAACAACAGTTATAATACAATTATTGCCAAAACGAAACTTAATGATAGGAAACACCCTGAATCAACAATAAAAGTACCCTATACATATATGATTGCAGTTGAAGACCGGCTTAGCAAATTCCTTCAGAGAATGGCGGATAACAAAGCCGAAGATAATTCAAGGGATCTCAATGGTCTTATAAAATGACCCTGCCCCGCTCGCCAAGCTCTATCAATTCAAGATCGTGAATGTTTTTCCCATCAATATGAAACCTAATTGCTGTCATATACTTATGAAAACCGTTATAACCAGCAGCCCCAGGATTCATATATAAAAATCCTGACTTTTTATCATTCATCACCTTTGCGATATGTGAATGTCCGCAAATAAAAAGATCTGGAGGATTTTCTCTCAGAGAAGGTAATAATCTGCGGTCATAATGGCTGGGTGTTCCACCAATATGGGTAAGCCAAACCCTGATTTCTTCAGCCATGAAAATTAAATTCTCTTTATAAATACTTCTTATCACTGCATCATCAATGTTACCGTAAACAGCTTTCAAAGGTTTGAAGCTTGAAAGTCTATCTGCTGTTTCAACGTTTCCAATGTCTCCTGCATGCCATATTTCATCACAATCAGCAAAATGATCAAAAAGCCGTGGGTGAATCCAGCCGTGCGTATCGGAAAGCAGACCAATCTTCATAATAAAAGGATTTCTCAAAGTTGCACAAAGATATACTCAAAATATCTAATTTTGCATAAACTGGTTTCTATGCAGATATTTTATGCACCTGATATTATTGGCAAAACGTATACACTTGACGAAAACGAGTCAAGGCATTTGATCAGGGTATTAAGAATGACAAGAGGCGCTGAGGTCAGGCTGATTGACGGTAAAGGGAATCTGTATGAGGGAATCATAAGCGAACCGGATCAGAACAAGTGCAGAATTGAAATCACAGGGGAAATTAAGGATTTTGAAAAAAGGAATTACAGGCTTCATATTGCCATCTCACCATTAAAGAATCCTGAACGATTTGAATGGTTTATTGAAAAGAGTGTTGAGATAGGTATCGATGAGATTACTCCTCTGGTTTGCAGAAATACTGAAAAGCCGGGAATAAAGTCGGGAAGAGTTAACAATCTTATCATTTCGGCAATGAAACAATCTCTTAAAGCAACAAAGCCGGTACTAAATGAACCATGTAATTTCAAAGATTTTATAAATATGGATTCAAAAGGCGTCAGGATGATTGCTCATTGTAATGATTCAATGGTAAGAAGCAGGGTGCCTGATGCATATTCAAAAAGTGATAGTGTAATAATAATGATCGGACCGGAAGGCGATTTCACAAGGGATGAGATTGATGCTGCAGTCAACAGAGATTTTTTTCAGGTTCATCTTGGGCCAAGTCGTCTTAGAACAGAAACGGCAGGCGTTGCAGCCTGCCATTCGATATACTTTTTAAATCAATAATACAGATACTATCCGTCCATAAAGTTATTCGCGATTCCTCCCTTTTAACAGTTCCTGGCATTGATTTCCATCTACCTGCAGCCTTTAAACTTTTTTCCTGATTTCTTTTATCAGACGCGTTGTCAGACATCTCTCCGGAACCGGTTTTACTTGCCGGAGTAGTTCAATCACTTCAAAGAATTCAAAGTTTAAACCCATTGCATCTTCAAAAAGATCTATGTCTTCAACTTTGATATCCCGGAATGTGATAAATTGAGTAAAAATTAATCCCATAGGCTCCATATTCTCAGTTTTATTGAAAACGCCCCGGATTACATATTATTGTAATATTAAATAATTAATTTATATGTTCTTATTCGATCATGATCCCGATCTAATTCAGTGTCAAAGTGATTTTATTCTCGACCATTATTCTCCTCATATTAATGAGGGCATATCTCATACGGCCAAGAGCTGTATTTATACTTACATCAGTAATATCAGCGATTTCTTTAAAGCTTAATCCTGCATAATGCCTCAGAATTACTACTTCTCTTTGGTCATCAGGTAAATGGCTAATCATATTCCTTACATCTTTTTGTATCTGTCGTTTAATCATATCGTCTTCTACATTGTCTTCAGCAAACGATTTTGAATTAAAGAGATCAGACTCATAATTATCGTTAGAAATAGTATTCATCTGCTTTATCCTGCGGAAATGGTCTATAATAAGGTTATGAGCTATACGCATCACCCAGGAGACAAATTTTCCGTTATCGGAATATTTACCCGCTTTAACAGATTGAATAACTTTAAGGAAAGTATCCTGAAAGATATCTTCTGCAAGAGCCTGATCGCGTATATAAAGACTTATATATGCGAAAACCTTGTTCTTATGGCGATGGATTATCTTTTCAAAGCAGGACTGCTCACCCTTTATGAACCTCAGAATCAGTTCATAATCGGAAATCATTTTATTCATAACTCTCTGGTTTAATTAACTAGAGTAGAGATGTTTTATAGGCAGTCTGTTTTTCGTTAGTAAATGTTGCAATTACAAAGAAAGCAATTTTTTTGATTTGAAAGTATTACTTTTGAGCTTTAACAGAAATTTAACAAATTTTTAAAGAATCAGATATGGATGGTTTTATTGAAATCAGGGGGGCAAGGGTTCATAATCTGAAAAATGTCAGTCTTAAAATTCCCAGAAATAAAATTGTTGTAATAACCGGGGTATCCGGATCGGGGAAATCTTCTCTTGCTTTTGACACAATATATGCTGAAGGTCAGAGAAGATACGTAGAAAGTCTCTCATCTTATGCCCGTCAGTTCCTTGGCCGGATGAATAAGCCTGAAGTTGATTTTATAAACGGCATCCCTCCTGCCATTGCAATTGAACAGAAAGTTAATTCCAGAAATCCACGTTCCACAGTAGGTACCTCGACTGAGATTTATGATTATATGAGACTTCTGTTTGCCAGGATTGGAAGGACATATTCTCCGGTTTCCGGAAAAGAAGTCAAAAAACATAGTGTAGATGATATTGTTGATTTTCTTGCTGCTCTGACTGAGGGAACTAAAGTTATTATTACTTCTTCAGCGGAGATACCAGAAAACATTAAAGTTTCGGAATTTTTTTTATTCCTCGAAAAACAGGGATTTAATCGTATTGAATCAGAAGGCAAACTCATCAAAACTGACGAGCCGGAATCTTTAAATAAATATAAACCAGGGCAGCAGATAAACATAGTAATTGACAGATTGGTAATTGAACATTCTCCTGATAGTTTCAGCCGGGCTGCCGACTCTGCACAAACAGCATTTCAAACAGGTAAAGGATATTGTCAGGTGGTTGTACTAAATGATAATGTGGTGAGAAGAGAAAGCTTTTCGAATAAATTTGAAGAGGATGGAATTCTTTTTGAAGAGCCTTCTGAATATTTGTTCAGTTTTAATAATCCTATAGGCGCTTGTCCTGTTTGTGAGGGATATAGTAAGATTATAGGTATAGATGAAAATCTTGTTATACCCAACCAAAATCTCTCAGTTTATGAGGATGCTATTGCGTGCTGGAAAGGGGAAACAATGAAAAAGTGGAAAGAAAGACTGGTAACTAATGCCGGATCATTCAACTTCCCGATACATAAACCAATCTACCAGCTTACTGATGAACAAAAGGCGCTTCTCTGGAAAGGAAATAAATATTTCGATGGTATAAGCAAATTCTTTGATCATCTCGAGGAGAAAAAATATAAAATTCAGTACCGGGTACTTTTAAGCCGGTATCGGGGGAAAACAACATGTCCTGAATGCAAGGGATCAAGATTACGTAAGGAGGCAGGTTATGTAAAGGTTGGTGGAAAAACAATCCAGGAACTTGTTTCAATCCCTGTCGGAAGGCTTTATGAAGTAATTTCTGCAATTGAGCTTAATGAACGTGATGCCACGGTTGCAGAAAGACTGATCAAAGAGATCACCGTCCGGCTGAAGTTCCTTATTGAGGTCGGTCTGCCATATCTTACTCTCGACAGGGTCTCTGCAACATTGTCAGGTGGAGAATCCCAGAGAATAAACCTTTCTACCTCGCTGGGTAGCAACCTTGTAGGTTCGATGTACATTCTTGATGAACCCAGTATTGGACTTCATCCCCGGGATACCAACCTTTTGATCGGGGTATTGAAAGAGCTAAGAGACCTGGGTAACTCAGTAATTGTAGTAGAGCATGAAGAAGAGATTATAAGAGCCGCTGATGAAATAATTGATATGGGACCGGAAGCAGGCCGACTCGGTGGTGAGGTAGTTTATCAGGGGGGGCTCGATCTTACAACAGCTAATAAATCACTTACTGCCAGCTATCTCAGTGGCAGATTGGTTGTACCTGTTCCGGGAACCAGAAGAAAATGGAATAGCTATATTGAAATTAATGGTGCAAGGGAGAATAACCTCAAAGGCATTGATGTAAAGTTTCCGCTCCATACCATTACTGCCGTTACCGGAGTGAGCGGTTCAGGTAAGTCAAGTCTTGTATCTGATATATTATATAAAGTATTGTCTAACAGGATTAACGGAACAAATTTAAAACCAGGTCAACATGGAGAAATCACTGGAGACACGTCCAGTATAACAGGCATTGAAATGGTTGATCAGAATCCTATAGGTAGATCGAGCAGATCAAATCCGGTTACATACCTGAAAGCTTATGATGAAATCCGGAAACTTTATTCAGAGCTGCAGTCTTCAGTCCAGAATAATTATAAAGCATCACATTTTTCATTTAACATTGAAGGCGGCAGATGTGAAGAATGCCAGGGAGAAGGAATAATACGGGTTGAAATGCAGTTTATGGCCGATGTGGAACTGACATGTGAAAGCTGCAAAGGGATGAGGTTTAAAAAGGACATACTCGATGTGAGATATAATGATAAGAACATTTATGATATGCTTGAGATGACCATAGATGAAGCAATTGAATTTTTTAATTCACATCCGGGAAAGAATGAGAAGAGGATTGTTGAAAAGCTGAAACCGCTTTCAGATGTCGGTTTGGGATATATCAAGATGGGACAGTCGTCAAGTACTTTGTCGGGAGGTGAAAGTCAAAGGGTAAAATTGGCATATTTCCTTAGTCAGGAACGAGGCAGTGGACATATATTATTTATTTTTGACGAACCTACAACAGGACTGCATTTTCATGATATAAATAAGCTTCTTAAATCAATAAATGCCCTTGTCGATCATGGTCATTCAGTGATACTTATTGAACATAATCAGGAAGTGATAAAGAGTTCCGACTGGATTATAGATCTTGGACCTGAAGGTGGAGAAGACGGTGGCTGGGTTGTTTTTGAGGGAAAACCTGAGGATCTGGCCCGATGTAAAGAATCTTACACAGGCCGATATCTGGCGCCGAAACTGGTGAAACATAAATAAAATAAGGAGGGACGTTGCATGCAACGTCCCTCCTGTTTTTTAACCAATATATTTTATTTTTTTATTTTGAATCCAAACATTATTGCCACACAACCACTTGCCGGTGTTTCACCTGGTTTATTAAATGAGTTAACCTTAACAATAAGCTTTAACTGTTGACTGGATTGTAGTTTGAAATCCCATGTTTTAGCAAAGTTCGCATCCTTATTTGAATAGAGTACATTTTTATTTGCATCCAGTACCCTGAATTCCACATCAGGAAGTTTGTCTTCTCCACAGATTGAGACTCTGTAATCCATGTCGGAATAAAATGTTTTATATAGCTCGGCTTCCTCTCCTTCAACAAGTATTGCAGCATGATAGTTTCCATCATGGGTATACGCTCCCAACTCAGGGATGCAAACCTTTTTAGCGAATGCTTTGCACTGAGCATTTATATTAAAAGTTGTAGCAACTACAAGTAATGCCAGTATTGGAATTATTCTAAGTATTCTCATGGGGCTAGTTATTTACGAATGTCTTTCTTATCTCTGAAACAGTTACTGAGAGTTCCCTGAATACTTCAGGTGTCATATCAGTCTTAACCTCTGACTTTAGAACTGTCATATTTGATACTTTGTCAAACTCTGGTCTTATTTTTGAAGTTGTGATTGATATTTTATCAAAAACGACTTTCAGTTTTTTAACCTGAAAAATCAGATCATCAACTGCAGGATTCCCTTTACTGCTTTCAAGTAAATTTAAAAGTATGTCGATCGAAAGCTTTTGATCAATAATCCTGCCGACAAGCTTATTGCCATTAAATTCCTTCAAATCAACAAGTTGAGTAGAAATATATAATCCCTCGAACCATCCGCCTACCAGTACCATTGCTGCAATCGCGGGTTGACCATTATCTGAAAGATATGAATTAGAGTTCATAAAGGTCTCACTTACAATCTCCATAATAACCTCACTGTTGTTGATATTTTCCTCTAATTTATCAATTTGTGACTGTTCAATTGCCTTAAGAATGCCCAGCCCATCAGCCATTTTCTTGGCAGCGTTCATATAATCAATAATAAGTTGAGTCTGTTCATATAGACTTGCAAAACTTAAATCGCAGGTATAAATTCCCAGATTAAGAGCCATGCTTTTATTCGTTACATAACTATTTACATTACCTATAGGATTGAGCAAAGACTCATCGAACCTTGCACCAGCTGATTTTATGAGCATAGCTGACTCAAGGGGTGATGGCAGTGCATTAAATATTTTTTCTGCCTGCTGAATATCTTCAACTACGGTTGCGTTCTCTTTTGGAATACTAACTTTTACCTCTTCCTTAGTTGTCTTTGTACCTCCGGACTTGCAGCCCATAAGCAGACTGGTAAACATTAAAACTACTACCAGAATTTTTGAACAAATTCCATATTTTTTATTCATGATCTAAATATTTAATTTCAAACCTAATTCACGACTAAATTAGTATAATATTTTTATTTTTCAAAAACAGCTTTAACTAATTGTTGGTATTTCTAACTTTGTCTCAAATTATCTAACAATGATAAACTCAGAGAAAAAGATAAAGAAGCTTGTTGAAGCAATTAATAAAGATAACAATATTACAATAACTGACACTATTGAATTGCTTCGTAAGGAAAAGCCCTTTGAGGGTGCAATAGGATTAGAAGCCACTTATCTTCGAATTAGTTTCGATTCTTGAAAGATAAGTAGCTTTTATCTGATAGTCTGGGTTTCATCTTTAAAAGGTCCTCATCTTTTACCGAAAATTAAGCTCCCGATTCTGAGCATTGTACTTCCTTCCTTAAGCGCCATTCCATAATCTCCCGACATTCCCATAGATATCTCCTTAAAATAAATGACGGATCTGAAATAACTGTCTTTCAGTGAATGAAAACACTCTCTCAGATCTGCGAATTCTTTCATAACCTGATTTGTGTCAGATATAAATGAAGCTATTCCCATCACACCACAGATTCTCACATTTCTCAAAAGTAAAACATCCTCTGATTGCAGGTTTTCATAAAGATCGGCCATAGAAAATCCGGATTTGGTCTCTTCAGTTGCAATATGAATCTGTAACAGGCAGTCTACTACCCTATTTATCTTTAATGCTTCTGAGTTGATGGTAACCAATAGTTTGTATGAATCAACAGATTGTATCATACTGATAAATGGCACAATAGATTTAACCTTATTGGTCTGAAGATGTCCTATCATGTGCCATTCTATATCAGCGGGGAGAAGATCTTTTTTATTAAGAAGTTCCTGGACCCGATTTTCTCCAAAATATCTCTGCCCGGCATTATAGGCTTCAATGATATCGCCTGCCGGTTTCGTTTTGGATATTGCAACAAGCCTGACAGATGAAGGGATCTGTGATTTTAAAAAGCTAATGTTTTCAGCAATGAGTGACATATATATCTGTTAGTCAAGTAAATGAATAACCAGTCCGCTGCGTAGTTTTGGTTCAAACCAAGTTGACTTGGGAGGCATTATGTTACCTGAATCGGCAATTGTAATGAGTTGATTCATTGATACCGGATAAAGCGCGAATGCGACCTTCATCTCACCACTATCTACCCTTTTCCTGAGCTCACGAAGACCGCGGATTCCTCCAATAAAATCAATTCGCTTCGATCTTCTGAGATCCTGAATATCCAGTATAGGACTGAGTATCTGAGTTGTAAGTATTGTTACATCAAGAACACCGATAGGATCTTTATCATCATAAGTTCCGGCTTTTGCAGTAAGACTGAACCATTTACCATCGATATACATTGAGAAGTCATGAAGTTTTTTAGGTCTATAGTTTTTACTACCCTTCTCCTCAATAACAAATCCACTTTCCAGTCTTTCTAATAATTGTTTAGTGGTAAGACCGTTAAGGTCCTTAACAGTTCTGTTATAGTCAATTATTTGTAATTGATCAGCAGGGAAATGAACTGCAAGAAAAAAGTTATATTCTTCAGTCCCATTATGGGATGGATTGTTCTCCCTCTTTTCTTTACCAACAAGCGCCGCGGCAGCTGTCCTGTGATGACCATCTGCAACGTAAGTGTAAGGCACCTTTTCTGTAAACAGCTTTTCTATAAGTTTGATTGTTTCCGTTTTATTAATAACCCAGAAATGGTGGCCAAAACCGTCCTCTGAAACAAAATCATATTCGGGTTTTTCGGAGTTGACAATCTTATTTACTATATCATCAATCTCCTTAACTGCAGGATATGTAAAAAAAACCGGTTCAATATTAGCATTGTTGACACGGACATGTACCATTCGGTCCTGTTCTTTATCAAGACGCGTGAGTTCATGCTTTTTAATAATGCCATTAAGATAGTCGTCGACGGAGGCACATCCTGCAATTCCATACTGAGTACGCCCTTTCATTGTCTGTGCATAAATATAAAAGTGGGGCGTCTCATCCTTAATCAGCCAGCCGTTCTTCTGCCACTTACCAAAGTTTTCGACTGATTTGTTATACACCTGCTCTGAATGGGTATCAATGTCTGCCGAAAGGTCGATTTCTGATCTGGTAATGTGAAGAAGAGAACACTCTTTTCCATTTGCCATCTTTCTGGCTTCTTCAGTATTCATCACATCATAAGGCAGACAAGCCAGATCTTTTGCCAGAGCACGAGGGGGCCGTAACCCCCTGAAAGGTTTAACAACTGCCATCTGATTATAATATTTTAAGTTTTACTTGTTTACTTTATATTTCTCATTACCTGTTTTGAAATAGTCGACAATCTGCCTGGCAGCAGCGAGACAGGCATTCATGTTTGCTTCCTCAGTCTGAGCTCCCATTTTTTTTGCTGTAAATATAAAGCGACCTTTATACTTTTCCTCAAACAAGGCGCTACAGTCAGGTGCAACATCGGCGAGGTAACTGAAGTCCGGACGTTCTTCAAATATCCGCAGAAGGCCATCTTCATCAATTACTTCTTTTCTTGCAGTGTTTACCAGGACAGCATCCTTTGGCATTTTCTTCAACAGGTTATAACCAATTGATTTTCGGGTTTTATCGTTTGCCGGAATATGTAATGAGATATACTGACATTTTGAGTATAATTCTTCTGTGGTATTGCAGACTTTAACGCCATACTTCTTTATATCTTTTTCAATGACAAAAGGATCGAAGGTGTATATATCCATTCCAAACCCTTTTGCTATTTCGGCAACATGTTTCCCTACATTTCCGAATGCGTGAATCCCGATTGATTTTCTTCTTAGTTCAGTGCCTGATTTTCCAATGAATCCGCCGCGGGCATGATAAAGCATTAATGTAAATGCCAGTTCAGCTACAGCATTTGAATTTTGTCCCGGAGTATTCATTGCTACTACATTGTGCGCAGAACAAGAAGGCAGATCGAGATTATCGTAACCAGCGCCTGCACGGACAACGATTTTTAACTTTTTCGCTGAATTAAGTACCTCCGGTGTTACCAGATCGCTCCGAACGATCATGGCATCTACATCTGAAACAGCAGCAAGCAGATCTGAAACATCCTTATAGTTTTCGAGTAACACAAGTTCATAGCCTGCAGCCTCTGTGACTGTACGAATCTGAGTAATTGCAACCCGGGCAAATGCTTTTTCTGTAGCTACAAGTACTTTCATAACGATGTTTATATTAAATATTAAGGCTGCCGATGCCCGTAAAGTTCTTAATATTATGATTATTTAATTTTTTGATTCAAATTCTTTCATTGAATGTACCAGCGCAACAACACTTTCTTTCGGAAGAGCATTATAAGTAGACGCACGGAAACCTCCTACTGAACGGTGACCTTCGATACCTAGCATTCCTTTAGTTTTGGCAAAATCGGCAAATGGTTTCTCAAGCTCTTTGTACTCAGGCGCCATAACGAAGCATATATTCATAAGAGATCTGTCCTCGGGGTCAGCAATTGTAGGTACGAATAATTTATTCCTGTCAATCTCATCATAAAGGATTGTTGCTTTTTCAATATTCATTTTCTGGATGGCTTTCACACCCCCAAGGTTTTTCAACCAGGTGAGGGTTTGTTGTGCGGCAAATATTGCAAACACGGGAGGCGTATTGAACATCGACTCACCTTTAATATGTACCCGATAGTCGAGCATCGATGGAATTGGGCGGGTTACTTTACCAAGTACATCTTCCTTCACAATGACGAAAGTGACACCAGCCGGCGCCAGGTTCTTCTGGGCGCCTCCATAAATAATGGAATATTTTGAAATATCTACGGGTCTGCTGAATATATCTGATGACATATCTGCTACAAGGGGAATTTTTACATCAAGATCTTTCTTAAGCTCTGTTCCATAAATTGTATTGTTTGTTGTGATATGGAAATAATCAGCATCGGAAGGAATCGAATAATTTTTGGGGATGAAATTAAATAGCTTTTCTTTGGAAGAAGCAACTTCTACTACTTCTCCAAATAACTTTGCTTCTTTTAGAGCTTTCCCTGCCCACTCACCAGTGTTGAGATAAGCAGCTTTTCTGTTCAGCATATTCATCGGAACCATCGCGAACTGTAAACTTGCTCCCCCGCCTAGAAACAAAACCTGATAACCTGCAGGAATTTCGAGTAATTCTTTAAAAAGCGCTATTGTGTCGTTTATACAAGCAACAAATTCCTTACTACGGTGAGAAATCTCAAGTACAGATAACCCTGAACCTGCAAAATCTTTTATCCCTTCAATCGTCTTATCAATGGTATACTGAGGAAGAATTGATGGACCGGCATAAAAATTGTGTTTTTTCATAAAGGACTTTTTATAATTAATAATGGATAATTCCGTATCTGAATTATACAAAAATATATAAATAATAATATCTTCTGTTAACTAATTCCGCATGAATATATTTATTGGATATTATCAACAAGAACCCCATTTTTCATTATGGGAATTTTATCGGTGAAATCAGGTGTAAGACAGAACTTTATGCAATCATCAAGGTTTTTATCTCTCAGACGAGTTCGCTGAGCTGCTTTTTCAATATACGCTGAAAGATCATTACAGGCTAACGACCAGAGATCAATAGCAGCAAATGTTGAATCACAAATAGTTGTAAAATTATCGCTGTTCATAAGAATTTCTGAAATTGCTCCGGCGCAAACAGTATCTTCAATATTAAATCTGTTTTTCCAACCCGCGCATAGTAACAATATATCTTTGTCCTGTTTAATCAGCCATCGCGTAAGCGCTCCAATATTCAGGAAGGAACCAATTACTGTCATATAGGAGGATAATGTAAGATTAATTATACCAGTACCATTTGTAGTACTATAAACAATAGTTTTGCCTTCAACCTTTTCTTTGGTGAAATTAAACGGAGAATTCCCAAAATCTGCAAAATCAAGGACAAATCCATCGCGTTCAGCTGCGACAAGATAACCTCTTGATTTGTAATCCATTGCCATAGATACCTCTGCAACGGGAATTATTGAAGCAGCGCCATTGGCAAAAGCAGTGCAAATAGCTGATGAGGCACGTAGAATGTCAATAATTACCACGATTGAATCCCGGTATGCCCCAGCTTCAAATAAAGCAGGTGAAAAACATGTCTCCAGATTTCTTTTACTCATACAAAAAGTTCTTCCCTGATGATTTTTTTGTGTCCTGACACCTTTAGTTTTTGTTATAAATGGGCAGGTTCACAATCTTTGCCTTAAGATCTTTATTCCGGATTCGTATAAATATTTCAGTGCCTGGTTTCCAGTAACTATTGATCAGGTAAGCCATTCCAATTCCCTGCTTCATCATAGGAGACATAGTTCCCGAGGTTACTTCACCGATTGTTTCCCCAAGAGCATTTACAACTTCATAATGTTGTCTGGGTATTCCCCTGTCTATCATCACAAATCCTTTCAGTCTTTTTTCCACTCCACCCTCTTTCTGCTTCATCAACAGAGCTTTGTCAATAAATTCCTTACTATTTGTGAATTTAGTAATCCAGCCCAATCCTGCTTCGATTGGGGATGTTTGATCATTAATATCATTGCCGTAAAGGCAAAAACCCATCTCAAGTCGTAGGGTATCCCGTGCACCCAGACCTATAGGTTTGATATCAAATTCTTTACCAGCATCAAATACTGCTTTCCAGAGCTTTGGTCCATCTTCATTTTTAACATAAATCTCGCATCCTCCGGCCCCGGTATAACCTGTAGTAGAGAATATTACATCTTTAATTCCTGCAAATTCCAGAACCTTGAATGTATAATATTCCATATCTTCTACAGGAGTTTTAGTGAGCTTCTGCATTGCTTTAAGCGCCAACGGACCCTGAACAGCAAGCTGGGCAATACCATCTGAAGCATTAATAAGCTCTTTTCCTGCTTTCAGACCGAATTGCTCAGCATTCTGTATACACCATTTCCAGTCTTTTTCAATGTTTGCTGCATTTACTACAAGCAGGTATTTTTCAGGATTATATCTATAAACCAGCAAGTCATCCACAATCCCTCCTTTACCATTCGGAAAACAAGAGTATTGTATCTTCCCGTCAATTAGGGTTGAAACATCATTTGATGTTATATATTGAAGAAATTTAAGAGAAGACTGACCCGTAACCCAGAATTCACCCATGTGAGAAACATCAAATACCCCGACTCTATTCCTGACCGTGAGATGTTCTTCGGTAATACCAACATATTCAACAGGCATATTGTATCCGGCAAAAGGAACAATTTTGGCGCCTGCCTCCTGGTGAAATTTAATAAAAGCAGTATTTTTCATTAAAACTTAGTTTTAAAAAATAAACAGTAATTACGATACATTCGATATTTTTTGCAAAGCAAACAAATACTTTCCTTAAAATATCTGATGATTATCAGAATTCAAGGATTTTAAACTCAACCCTTCTGTTTTTAGTCCGTCCGGCAACGGTGGCGTTATCAGCTATAGGTTGTAATGAACCATAACCCCTGAATTCCATTCGTGAGCGATCGATCCCGTTCTGACCCAGGTAATCTACAACAGCTTTTGCCCGCGCTCCCGATAATTTAAAGTTAAGTGATTCGCTTCCTGTTTTATCAGTATGTCCGGATATTTCAATTTTCATCTGAGCATTTCCCTTCATGATGTTCAATAAACGATCGAGTTCTGTATCTGAACCTGATGTCAGTATAGATTTCCCGGATTCAAACAGAATATTGTTCAGTACAACTTTCTTGCCAACCTTTACCTTAATCAATTCAATATTAAGATTATAAACTTCTTTCAACCAGTTATCGGGGACGTCAATACGCCTTGTCTCTGATAAAAATCCTGTTGCGTGAAGATCAATCTCATAAGATTTCCTGACAGGCAGGGTCAGTCTGTAACTACCGTCCTCATCCGAACTTGCAGTAGTTCCAATAACTTCCCCGCTTGAAATATCTTTGAGGTCAATTTTAGCCAATACCGGTTCACCTGTCTCTGAATCTTTTACTTTTCCTATAAGAAAAACCGGGTTTTCCGGTTGGATGGCCGGGGCTACAGGTGGTGGTGGTGCAACAATTAAAACGGTATCCCTTATTATAACAGTATCTCGTGCGGGTGGCGGTGGAATTACGATAACAGGTTTAGGTGGCAAAATCTGTCCGTGGTAGATATCTGTTCCGCCTAATCCTCCTGCGCGATTCGAAACAAAATAAAATGAGCTGTCATCAACCTGTGAAGGATTATAGAAGATCTCATCCCATGGAGAGTTTACCGGGTAGCCTGCATTTTTTACACTATCCCATGCACCATTTTTATTTCTAATGCTATAAAATATATCAAACCCACCTATTGAGTTGTGACCCTGTGAACTAAACCACAGAGTATCACCGGTTTTTGAAAATCTCACAGACTCCTCATCATAAATAGTATTAATTATACTCCCGGCATTTTGTGGTTTTGACCACTTACGTGAATTAATCTTCTTTATATAGTAGATGTCTTTACCACCAATATTATCTTTAGCATTATCGGAGACAAAGTAAATCTCGTTCCCTGAAGGATTTATTGTAAATGAAGTTTCTGAACCTCTGGTATTTATGTGATACGGAATAGCTACGGGAGTTTTCCAGATTCCTTTCTTATTCAATGACATTTTTATGTCACCATTATTTGAATAACCGGTATAAATGTAGAGTATGTTATTAGCTGAATTTATATAAAGAGGCGCTTCATTGAGCTTTGTAGTCAGGTTTTTTCCTGCTGAAATGGCTGTTGACCAGGAACCAGAAGCCAAGTGCGAAATAAAGATATTTTCATCAAATTTTGTGTCAGAATGGCGATTACCCGATTTTGGAAGTTGACGACGGGTAGCAAAGTACATTGTATTACCGTCATCAGTTAAAACTTCAGAATAGTCGTCAGAATTAGAGTTAATTTCTGGCCCCAGGTTCTTTATTGATACTCTCATTGTATCTTTCGTTATAATTATAGCGGAATTACATTCCTGTATGCATTTCCGTGCCAACGATGTGTTTTTCTTACTCTTCTTTCCCGGCGAGCTCAGGTAACCAGTGAATTTTTCAATTGCTTCCGGAAATTTTCCGGAATATTGAAGTGATCGTCCGGTGAGTAAAAGGACATCTTCAGCAACATCTTTCTTAATTTCAATAGCCTTCAGAAAAAAACCTGCTGCTTCTTCCTTATTATCTGAGAGAAGAGCTGACACCCCTGTCTTATAATTCAATTCGGAATTTGAATTATTATAAACCAGAGCTTGTAGATATTCATTATATGCATCATTGTACCAGATGCCTTTTTCACCATAATAAGCATCTGCGTTAACGACATGTTTCCATGCTTCTCCAAATCCAGATTTATCAGTTTTAAAATCCTTACGATGGATGGTGATATCTGTCTGGGCATCCAGGCCTGAAGAATTCAGAATAAATACCCCAATTAATGGCAAGAGAAAATATCTCATAAAATCTGGTTTTTATATTCATAAAAGTAGCACTAATTTCCTTTATCTGAGAAACCTTCTTTACTAATAACCTGAAAACTGTTCACAGACAGACAAAAATATTATTATATTTGTTTGTAATTCTTTGTACTATATTTAAAAATTTATCTCTCTGAAAATTATGGATTACAAATTCATAAACATGGATTATCTTGATTCTGTATCAGGAGGAGATCCCGTAATCATCAATGAAATCGTTGTGATATTCAAAGAACAATCTGTTGAAATATATAATGAGATGAAATCCCTCCTGGCAGCAAAGAACTATACTTCTCTGGGATTGCTCGCTCACAAGGCAAAATCATCAGTTGCCATTATGGGGATGACATCGTTGGCCGAAATGTTAAAAACACTTGAACTCCAGGCCAGGGAGGGAAAAGAAACTCAATTATATGAATCATATTTAGAGAGATATATAAGTGAAACAAAAGAAGCTATCAGGGAGCTTGATGAGTTGATCAGTAACAGGTTAAAAAGTAAAAAATGATCAATATTGAAAAAAAGGATAATATAGACATTATATCCTTCTCTGTCAATAAGATCAATGCTCTGAACATTGATAAGATCAGAGAAGATATTCTTAAAGTACTCGATAATTCTAATTCAAAAGTTATAATCGATCTTAAAGGGGTGGAATATATTGACAGTTCAGGATTTGGTTGTTTTCTTTCAGTTATGAAAGCTGCCAGGAACAATTATGGAGTTCTCAAGTTTGCTAATCCTGAGCCAAGAGTTAATGAGTTGTTCGAAACTCTTCACCTCCACACTGTTTTTCAGATCTATTCTGATATTGATACATGTTTAAGGTCATTCTGATAACTCTCAGTTCATTTGGATTTTTTTTTGAAAGAGAGATGACCATTTTCCACATCAACTATTATTGTCTCCTCTTTGGATACCTTTCCACCAATAATTTCTTTGGATAACTCATTTACAATCTCTTTTTGAATAAGTCTTTTTACTGGTCTTGCCCCCAATTGAGGATCATAACCTTTTTCTGCCAACCAGTCAATAGCCTCATCTCTAACAACTAATTTCAGTTGATATCCGGCAAGAGTATGCTCTATATTAACCAGTTGAATTTCCACGATTGCCCTAATCTGTTCTTTAGTTAAAGGTTTAAACATTACAATTTCGTCAACCCTGTTAAGAAATTCCGGTTTGAGTGTTCTTCTTAATAGTGTAAATATTTCTTTCCTGAGTATTTCCTCTTCCTTTTCCGACATTTTATTGTCCAATTTATCCATCCTGTCTCTTATAAGTTCTGATCCGAGGTTCGATGTCATGATAATAATAACGTTTCTGAAATTTATTGTCCTTCCTTTATTATCTGTAAGTCTGCCCTCATCAAGTACCTGGAGTAGCAGGTTAAACAGGTCGGGATGTGCTTTTTCAATCTCATCGAGAAGAACTACTGAATATGGTTTATGCCGGACAGCCTCAGTGAGTTGTCCTCCTTCGTCATATCCAATATATCCCGGAGGTGCGCCAATAAGCCTCGATACAGAATGTCTTTCCTGGTATTCAGACATATCTATCCGTGTCAACAGATTTTCATCATTAAAGAGGAATCCGGCAAGAGCCCTCGCCAATTCTGTTTTTCCCACGCCGGTGGTTCCTATAAAAATAAAGGAACCCAATGGTTTTTTCTGGTCCTGCAGTCCGGCCCGCGACCTGCGGACTGCATCAGCAACTGCTGTAATTGCTTCATCCTGCCCGACTACCCTTTTGTGTAATTCAGATTCGAGCTTTAACAATTTTTCTTTTTCACTTTCGAGCATCCGGGAGACAGGTATTCCCGTCCATTTAGACACTATGGCAGCAATATCTTCCGATCGTACCTCTTCCTGTATCAGCGACCCTTTAGTTCGTTTCTTTTCGATTAGATCCTTAAGTTCTGAAATTTCCTTTTCAATTTCAATTATTTTTCCATACCGTATCTCCGCTACTTTTCCATAGTCGCCGCTTCTCTCAGCCTGTTCTGCTTCAAGACGAAGAGACTCGATGGACTCTTTTTTAACCTGCACCTTATCAATCATTTCTTTTTCAGCCTTCCATCCGGCTTTCAGCTCATCCCTTTTCGCTTGCATATCAGCAAGATCACGTGATATTTTTTCTGCCTTAACGGTATCTCCATCCCTCCTGAGCGCCTCTTTTTCAATTTCAAGACGGGTAATAGTTCTTTCAGCTTCATCGATCTCTTCAGGAACGGAATTCATCTCAAGTCTTAATCTCGATGCGGCTTCATCAATAAGGTCGATTGCTTTATCCGGTAAGAACCGGTTGGTTATATACCTTGTTGACAGGTCTACAGCTGCAATGAGCGCTTCATCTCTGATAATAACTTTATGATGTGTTTCATATTTCTCACGGATACCTCTCAGTATCGAAATGGAATCTGTCCTGTCGGGCTCATCAACCATAACAACCTGGAATCTTCTTTCAAGAGCCTTGTCTTTTTCAAAGTATTTCTGATATTCACTTAAGGTAGTTGCTCCTATCGCTCTCAACTCACCCCTGGCAAGAGCAGGTTTCAGAATATTGGCGGCATCCATAGCTCCTTCAGATTTACCGGCGCCAACAAGGGTATGAATCTCGTCGATAAAAAGGACTACTTCCCCATTTGATCCGATAACTTCGTTCACAACTGATTTTAATCTTTCTTCAAATTCTCCTTTATATTTTGCTCCCGCTATAAGGGATCCCATATCGAGTGAATAAATGATCTTTGATTTAATATCTTCAGGAACATCACCCCTGATTATCCTATGAGCCAAACCTTCAGCAATAGCTGTTTTCCCAACCCCAGGTTCACCTATCAGTAGCGGATTATTTTTTGTCCGCCGTGTGAGTATCTGTAGAATACGCCTTATTTCATCATCCCGACCTATGACAGGGTCGAGTTTCCCTGACCGCGCTCTCTCATTCAGATTGATTGCAAACCTGTTCAGCGAATTAAAAGTATCATCTGAAGTCTGACTCTCCACAGTTGCACCTTTTCTAAGTTCATTGACAGCAGCTTTCAGTTCTTTCATTGTCACACCCAAATCCTTAAGGATACGCGATGCTTTGTCCTCAGTATCAAGGATTCCCATGAGCAAGTGTTCTGATGATACAAATTTGTCTTTCATTTGTGTGGCATGGTTATTTGCTTTCCTGAATGCATCTGATACTGAAGACGATACATAGGAATCTGCACCTGTAACCTTTGGATATGAATCAATAAGACTATCAATCTCTTTTGCCAGAGCGACAGAATTTACTCCCATTTTCCCGAAGAGGAAATTTGTGATACTCTCTGCCTCGCTCATTACTCCTTTGAGAATATGTGCACATTCAACAGCTTGCTGGCCTTTGGCGTTAGCAATGTCAAAAGCTTTCTGAACTGATTCCTGAGCTTTTAAGGTGAAATTATTTAAATTCATATTGCGTTGTTTGAGTAATGTTCTGCAAAATTACTGCCAGTGTTGATCAATTTCATTTCAATGTCTTTTTGACATCGTATTATCACCTTTTTGTGCCAATCTGTCAAAGATTTAAAACTATCTTTGGCTCAAATTCTGAATTATGAGTAAAGTTTTATGGAAACCCGGAACGATGATTTATCCGCTACCGGCGGTAATGGTAAGTTGTGGATCTGTACCTGAAGAGTATAATATTATTACGGTTTCATGGACTGGTACTATATGTAGTGATCCGGCAATGTGTTACATTTCTGTAAGGCCTGGCCGTCACTCCTATAATATAATAAAAAATAATGGTGAGTATGTTATCAACCTGACGACAAAATCACTTGCTTTTGCAACAGACTGGTGTGGGGTAAAATCAGGAAAGGACCATAAAAAGTTTTCTGAAATGGGGCTTACTCCTGTTCCTGCTTCAAAGGTAAAGGCGCCTTTGATTAAAGAATCGCCAATCAATATTGAATGTATAGTTAAGGAAATAAAAGAACTTGGATCGCACCACATGTTTATATCAGAGGTGGTAGCCGTCAATGCCGATGAAAAATATATTGATAAAAATACCGGCCTGTTCAGATTAAACGACGCAGAACCTATCTGCTATTCGCATGGAAAATATTATGAAACAGGCAGTTTAATAGGTAAATTTGGTTTTTCTGTGGAGAAGAAAAACAAGAAGAAATAGAACTTTTTTTACAGATGAATTCATCAACCATCGGTCTTTCCAGGCTGATTAGATGGCTAAAATATGGAGTAAAGCAAAAAACATTAATTAGGATTCTTTGTCCCAAACAACTAATTTCATATCTTCAAAGCTTGAATTATAAAAATGCTTTATTATGAGTGAGAAGATCCTGGAAACTCTTATGCAGTTGTTTGCGATTATTGCCAAACCTCAGAGCAACGCTATAGAAAGAAGAGGGTTCGTTGAAGTTTTTCTCAAACGCCAGCTCAATCAGGAACTGGTAAATAAATATCTCTCGACGTATGATGAAAAATTTGAAGAAGCCAGAAAAAAGCTTGAAAAAAGCAGTGCAGAGAGACGTGAAGGAGCTATCGCAATCAGGATCACAAAACTTTGCAATGAAATCAACGAACAGGGTCAGCTCGACCAGGAACAGAGAATAGTAGTAGTTATACAGTTACTGGAATTTTGCAAATCAGGAGGACAGGAAGTAAGTCAGCTTGAACTGGGTTTTATAAGTACACTAGCGGAAGGGTTGAATATTACCACAGAGGAATATGAATTCATTGAAAAATTTGTCCTGAATTCGTTTTTAAATATTCCTGCAACCTCTGATCTGTTAATAATTAATGGCATTAAAAACTTTGATCGCAAAGAGGCAAAACATGCATATAAGGATTTGCTGAAAGGTCATATCTGGATACTATTTGTGCCATCTGTTAATAAATATTTTGTAAGGTTTATTGGTTCAGGTGAATTATCTATGAATGGACAGCTCCTTCAGGAGGATAAAGTATATCCATTCAGTCAGGGATCATCTATCAAAGGATATAAAATAACACCTATATATTACTGGGATGTTACAATGCAATTCCTGAAAGGGGAGTTCAAAACATCAAGAGTAGTTTATGAAGTTAATAATCTTGAATACCGGTTCAAAAGCGGAACAGTGGGAATTCATCACATGAGCTTCAAGGAAGAATCGGGCAGAATGGTAGGTATAATGGGTGCCAGCGGAGCAGGAAAGTCAACTCTTCTCGGTGTTCTGAATGGCACATGCAATCCTTATGACGGAGAAGTGTTTATAAATGGAATAAGCATCCATAATGAAAAGGAAAAGATCAAAGGGCTTATAGGATATGTCTCACAGGATGATCTTCTCATTGAGGAACTCACAGTTTTTGAAAATCTCTATTACAACGCTAAACTCTGCTTTGATAATTTAACAGAAGTAGAAATCATCACACGAGTCGATAGTGTTCTGAAAAATCTCGGACTCTATGAAATAAGGAATATTCAGGTAGGCAGTCCCCTTAACAAGAAAATAAGTGGTGGACAACGAAAGAGACTCAACATCTCGCTTGAACTTATCCGCGAACCAGCAATAATGTTTCTTGATGAACCAACATCCGGTTTATCATCCCGTGATTCTGAAAATATTCTTGACTTATTAAAAGAACTTGCACGAAAAGGGAAACTTCTGTTTATTGTTATCCATCAACCTTCATCCGAGATATTTAAGATGTTTGATAAGCTTATTATCCTCGATACCGGAGGATATCTTATATACAATGGTAACCCGGTTGACTCAATAGAGTATTTCAAAAGGAAAATTGAACAGGCAAATTACAATGAGAGCGAATGTTACGTCTGCGGTAATGTGAATCCTGAACAGATATTCAATATTGTCGAGACCAAAGTGTTTACCGAGAGCGGACAACCCTCTGAAACACGCAGAATATCCCCGGCAGACTGGAGTAACCTTTATAAAGAAGAAAAGAAGGAAGATAAAAGGGAACCAGGTCATGCAATACCAGAAATAAATTTCAAAACACCAAATAGACTTAAACAGTTTATAGTTTTTATTAAACGTGATGTTCTCTCCAAAGTTGCTGACACGCAATACCTTATTATTACACTTCTGGAGGCGCCCATTCTGGCATTTTTTCTTGCATTCCTCATACGATATTTTGATGAAAGCATAAAAACCCCACATTATACTTTATATAACAATAGCAACCTTCCCATCTATATTTTCATGTCGGTGATTGTAGCTATTTTCATGGGGCTTACAGTCAGCGCTGAAGAGATAATAAAAGATAGAAAAATTTTAAAAAGGGAGGCTTTCCTTAATCTTAGCTGGAATAGTTATCTGATGTCGAAGGTGATCGTTCAGTTTGCAATATCTGCAATTCAGGCATTCACATTTGTACTGATTGGTAACGGTATTACTGAAATAAGAGGTATGATGTTTGAATACTGGCTCGTACTGTTTTCTTGCTGGGCAGGTGCAAATATGCTTGGACTGGTAATATCAGATAGCTTCAAGACTGTGGTAACTATTTATATATTAATTCCGTTCCTTGTAATTCCTCAGATTATTTTAAGTGGTGTAATGGTCAAATTTGAGAAGCTGAATCCGAATATTTCCTCGCCGGTTTCTATTCCGGTATATGGTGAATTCATTACTGCCAGGTGGGGTTATGAAGCCCTTGCCGTAAATCAGTTTATTAATAATAATTATGAAAAACCTTTTTATCTATATGAAAAGGAGATGAGTAAGGCAGTCTTTAAGAAAGACTATTGGAATGTAGAGATAAAAGGAGCTCTTGATAATATTATTAACGACCTAAACAAAGGAGTAAAGGATAATGAATTCAGAGATAACGTGCTTCTTATCTCAAATGAGATTAGGAAACAACTAACCCTGACACCAGAGATCAGATTTGCATATAGTGATCAGCTCACTCCCGACAAGATTACTAATGAAGCAGCTACTGCAGGTATAAGTTATGTTGAATCAATCAGGAAACTTTATGTCAATCTTTATAATGATGTCAGTAACCGTAAAGAAGCTTTGAAATCGAGGTTGGCAGGAGAAAATCTGCAAAAATTCCTGAAACTAAGGGATAACTATTTTAATAAATCTATCGAGGAGTTCGTTAAGGACAAAAATGAAACGACAAAAACCATTATTTATAAGGATGAATTGATTCAGAAACTCGATCCAATATTCATGGATTCCAAATATAAATTTATCAGAGCACATTTTTATGCACCGGAGAAGCAGATTTTTGGTATGAAAGTTAATACTTATATAGTAAATGTTATCGTTCTCTGGGCTATGACATTTTTTCTTTACCTTGCACTGTATTTCAGGTTGCTCAAAAAACTACTCGATTCCGGGGAATATATATTTGGGAAGAAACGGAAAAGTTCCGATTAGATCAGCACGTTGATAAATTAAAGAGGCTGCCTTAGGAGAGACAGCCTCTTTAATTTTTATAACAACCGATCTTTGTAATAATAACTTTAAAAATCAGTTATTCAATAATCTCAATCATTTTAAATGGTACCCGGATTATTGATTCATAATCCTCACCTGCCTCGAGCATATCCTCATCATCTTCCTCGTAATACCAGTTCACCTCAACCTCATTTTTCGCTTTGTGAATTGCTTCGAGTTTCTTAAATACATCGAGTATACACTTCGATGAGCTTGTGTTGAAATATTCAAGGCGAATATTTACTACAGTTTTTGTAAGAGGTGACTCCTTATATGTATCAAGCCAGTCTACCAAAGGCTTATAGAATTCTACTGAGTTTTCTGGAATTGAACGTCCTTTTATTTCAAAGACACCTTCTGTAGAATCAAATTTAACTGTTGGAGTTTTGGCGGTTCCTTCGATAATGATCGGTTCCATATTTATCAGATTTAAAATTTGTTTATATTTCTTCGCTCACTAAAATATCAAGATAGAAGAACGAATAATTTTTATTATATACTATAATAGAGTATTCAAGTTTATTACCTGTTTTCCTTGCAATGTCAACGAGGCCAAGTCCTCCTCCTCCTTTAGCCGAAATACGCTGGTGGTTCAGAATAAATTTATATAGTTCCTTGATCTCCTCATGACTAGACCTGTTGATCCTCTTGATTTTCTCTTCCAGCCTTTCAATGTTTTCAGCATGTACAAAGTTTCCGGTTATTATTCTATATCCGTTGTTGACCTTTTTTACTACGAGCAGGCCAAATCTTTCAGCCGTCTGATCCTCAAAGTCATTGGGCACTTTGTCAACATGATGGTATAAATTCTGAAGACTTTCAACAAGGACATTATAGACTTTTTTCCTGAGCTTTGATTGTTCATTAACAGCAACCATCTTATCCTCAACAGTGTCAAGAACATGATTTATGACATCCGAATCAACATTGCCTTTATAATAAAGGATTGTATTCCCGGCAGACAAGTCTGAAAAATAATTCTCTATATTAAAGCTCATTTAAGCTTCATTTTAGATAAGATCTAGTTTTTCCAATAACAAATATAATAAAAATATAAAGCTACCAAAATTTAACTATCACAGTTTTCGGATTTTTAAATAATGGGTATATTTTTGATAAAGGTAACTATTTGCTGTGACCAACATCATTTATAAGGTGATATCAGGTCTTCTCCTGCTTTTTCGTCCCCTGGTACATCTCATATTTAAGTAGAACGCACTCCAATGCGCCATTGAAAAGAGTGTGCTTTTCTTTAGGTTTCAGACCAACATGTTTGAGTGAATCTTTATTTGAAGTTATCAGCCATGCTGTGGTTCCGGCGAAATTATGTTTCAGTGTTGTACCTATCATACTATATAAAAGGTCAATTTCTTCAGGTTGAATTCTTTGTCCATAAGGCGGATTCAGAAAAACGAATCCATTGTCGTCAACAGATTTAAGATTCTTAAAATCAGATACTTCAAGTGATATGGTGTCGCTAAGTCCTGCTTTTGAAACATTGGCTCTGGCATGTTGTATTGTTTGTTCCGAAATATCGCTTCCCAATATTTTTACAGATGAAAGTACAATTTTACTGTTACAATCGTGTTTTATCTTTTCGAACAGATCTTCATCAAAATCTTTCCATCGCTGAAATCCAAAGAATTGACGGAATTTGCCTGGTGGAATATTGCATGCTATCAGTCCTGCCTCAATGGGTATTGTACCGGATCCACACATTGGATCCGTCAATGAAGCAGACATATTCCATCCTGATAAGAGGACTATACCTGCAGCGAGAACTTCATTAAGCGGAGCAACTGACTGTTCCTGCCTGTATCCTCGTTTGAACAAAGGAACCACGGAAGAGTCAAGTGAGATCGTCGCCAGATCATTGCTAATGTGAAGGTTGATCAGAATCCGGGGATCACCTGAATCAACAGATGGACGCCTACCCGTTTTATTCCTGAAAGAATCGACTAAAGCATCTTTGAGAATCAGACCCGCATAGCCTGAATGTCCAAAATGAGGAGAGTTAATTACAGGTACAATTGAAAATGTATCATCAGGATCCATAAATCTGTCCCATTCTATCTTCAATCCTTCATTATACAGATCGTCTTTTGATCGGATTCTGAATTCAGCTATTGGCATAAGGATCGATAAAGCAGTTCTGACACAGTAGTTTACCCTGTACAAAAGATTCATATCACCTTTAAAAAAAACTGCACGGTTGCCCATTACGACTTCGAGGGCTCCAAGACCGATAAGTTCTTCTGAAAGAACTTTTTCAAGTCCGTATAGAGTCTTTGCTACAAATCTCATTATTAAATTATTGACTCCTGATTACTGAGTACCTAGTATCGAATTATAACTCTTCTTATCTGAAATAATTTTGAGCGCTTTTGCTATCACTTTATCGTTCTCATTCACAATCTGATATAATTCACTTGTCTGCCACATATTACTTGCAACAAACCCCTTCAATATTAACAGAATCTCCTCTTCAGATTTATTGAATTGTCCTTCATTGAACTTGACTCCTTCGGCTTCTCCTTTTGCTATAAATGCTTTAATATCATCGGAGCTGAATTTAAATTTCATGTTGAAGTCAGCAAATGATTTATACTGGGAATTTAACATTGTCCTGTTCCTATCGAAATATTCAAGTGGAAAGGTATTAAGAACATTTTTTGCAGATAGTTTGTTAAAGTAAGCAGAATTATATGAAGTATCTGCCGATACAAAAACATCAGGCATTATTCCGCCGCCGCCGTAAACAATGCGTTGGTTAACCAATGTTTTATACTTCAAAGAATCAGGTAAACGGATACTATCAGCGGACATCAGTTCACCGTCCGTAAATCTTTTATAGAAGTTCTCCATGTATTTGTCATAACCCTCATTGTAAGGTCTTTGAATTGACCTTCCCGTAGGAGTGTAATAACGTGCTATTGTGAGTCTTATCATTGAACCATCTGTAAGGTAAAATCCATTCTGAACCAGTCCTTTACCAAAGGTACGTCTGCCCATAATGACTCCACGATCCCAATCTTGCATAGCTCCTGCAAATATCTCACTCGCTGATGCGGATCCTTCATCGGTAAGAACCACGATCCTTGCTGAGGAAAGACTCCCGTTGCCGGTTGATTTAAATTCCTGCTTTGGAGTCTTTCTCCCGGCTAAATAGACAAGCAGTTTCTGATCGGGGAAGAATTTATCGGCCAATTCTGTTGCAGCCAGCATATAACCTCCACCATTTCCCCTTAAGTCGAGGACCAGATTTTTCATGTTACTCTTTTTCAGTTTAGTTACTGCATCTGAGAACTCTTTCTCGGTGGTTGCGGCAAATTTATTCAGTTTAATATATCCTGTTTCTTTGTCAAGCATATAGGATGCATCGAGACTAAAAAT
>JANYIW010000121.1 GCA_025358645.1 Bacteroidales bacterium | reverse complement strand
AAAAACCTTAGTGATCTCATTAGCTATGAATATTCAATTCCAAATACGAATAAACAAAAATTCCTGATATGAAGGCTCCAACAAACCTTTAAAATTGAAATTAAATTATGATGAATTATACGAAAAATTGACTCAGGAAAGATCCAAGGAAAAGGCTGTTACACTTAATGATGTCAAAATGGTTTATGACAAATACATTAAAAACAAGCCTCATATTGTCACTAGTTTCGTACCAAAGGGTAAGACCGGAATGATTGCAGATAACTCAGTCCCTGCTGGTGTTAAAGAAGAGAATATTAGTGAAGCCAGTCGGGTTGAGATTGCCAGTGCAGGTGTGGATAAAATTGTGAAATCTCCCACCACAATCAACAGAACAGTTGAACCTCCTGCAGGAAAATCTCCTGAGCTTACTCATCCTACAATATGGAAAGCAACTTTAGCAAATGGGATCCGTGTTTATGGAATTCAGAATAAGGAATTGCCTCTGGTAGAGTTAAGTGTGGTACTCGATGGAGGGGTTCTTCAGGATAAAACTAACCTTCCGGGAGTCGCGGGTATGGTTGCAAGTGTACTTCCCCAGGGAACAAAAAACCTGACACCGGAGGAATTAGAGGAACAGACAGAACTGCTGGGATCAAATATTAATATGTCTGCCGGACGCGAAGAGATGACAATAAGTGCAAGCACTCTCTCACGGAATTTTTATAAAACAGCAGGACTCCTGAAAGAGATCATCCTTGAACCACGCTGGGACACTGCTGAGTTTGCTATGGCAAAAAACCGGACTAAGAACAGTATCATTCAGGCAGAAGCTCAACCACGAAGTGTAGCCAGCATGTTATTCAACAAATTACTGTATGGCGCTGATCATATCTTTGGTTATAATCCCAGAGGAACAAGAGAATCAATCGGTAAAATTTCAATGAGCGATTTAAAGAATTATTACGACACAAACTTTTCGCCCGATGTTGCAAAAATACTGGTGGCAGGTAATGTGTCAAAAGAGCAGGTTCTTGCCGCCTTGAAACCGTTGGAAACTGAATGGAAACCAAAAGAAGTCAAATTGAATTCTTATCCTATTCCGCCAAATCCTGATAGATCTCAGATCTATTTTGTTGATATCCCGGGCTCCCGACAATCAGTAATATACATAGGATATCTGGCCTTGACAAGAAACGATCCTGATTATGTAAAAGCAGACTTCGTTAACTACAGAATAGGCGGTGCATTCACAAGTATCCTGAATCAGATCCTTCGTGAAGAGAAAGGATTTACCTACGGTGCTTCGAGCAATTTCCAGGAAATGAAGGTTAAAGCGCCATTCTTCGCTGCTACCAGTGTGAGATCAGATGCTACTTTCGAATCGATAAAAATAATAAAAGATGAGATGGAGAAATACCGCAATGGTGTTGACGATAAGGACCTGCAGTTTATTAAAAACTGCATGATCCTTTCTAATGCTTTACGATTTGAGACAAACGGATCATTGGTTGGAATGCTCTCCACAATGTCTAAATACGGGCTTCCTGATGATTATATCAGGGAGGAAGAAAACGTAATTAAGAATATGACTATTCAAGAGCATAAAGCAATAACAGATAAATATATCGTTCCCGATAAAATGTATTATGTGATTGTTGGTGATGCTGCCACTCAATTGAAACCACTGGAAAAGATTGGATTCGGAAAGCCAATGCTGGTAAAACCTTAATTCTTACATTTTCACTTTTCGTTACTCTATGATAATCTTTAGATCTAACTACCTTTTATATCATAAACCATTAGCGAAGTGCCATGACGCACATAAAGTTTCTTATCCATTATAACCAGATGAGCCCAGTGAGGCCCTGCTCCTGAAGGAACAGAAAATGAGCTTATTACATTAACCTTATCAGTTTGAGGCTCAACCAGATTAACTTTACCTGATTCGCTGTAAACATATAATAATCCATCATCAGCTATGATATTTGCCGGTGAGAGATCTCTCGTTGAATAAAGTTCTTTCCCGGTTTTCCAGTCGAGACAGAAAAACTTTCTGTTC
>JANYIW010000120.1 GCA_025358645.1 Bacteroidales bacterium | reverse complement strand
CTGTGATGCTCCGGTAGCAATGATGATATTTGCTTCCCCCCTGTCGAGGATAGCCTTACGAATTAATTCGGCTCCCTTTTGGGCAGCGCTTTTACCAAGAACCTGCTTGGTTTCTGAGATTACTATTTCCATACTTTTATTGTTATTATAATGCTAATTTCATAAGTATTTAAAATCTCATAAAACTATATTATTTTACCAGCAACAATTGTTTTCTGAATCACTATCCTGCCGTCCGTGATGGCAAACAGGATTAAATCAGCGCGCTTACCCTGTTTTATTTCACCAATGTTATGTAACCCAAGCGATCTGGCAGGATTGGAGCTAGCCATCTTAATAGCATTTACCAGGCTGCAGTCCGTAAATTTCATGATATTCGATACACAAGTGGTTATGGGGGTTGCCGCTCCGGCCAGACAATTTTCAGCGGGAAATTTCACGACATCGGATGTTAATAAGACGACCCTTTCTCCTCGGGTATATTCTCCGGGAGGAAGCCCTGCTAAATCCAGGGCATCAGATACAAGGATTAAATTCTCAACCCCTTTCATTTTATAAAAACACTGTACTTCCTCTCTATTCAGATGAAATCCGTCGGCAATTATTGTAGCCGTAATCCGGTCGTCGGCCAATTGTGGCCAGAGTGGATTGCAATGCCGGTCAATCATATTAGCACAGCCGTTTCCAAGGTGAGTGGACATAGAAGCACCGGCATCGGCGGCCTGTTTTATTATTTCTGTTGAACCGTTATGATGACCCAATGAAACCACAACCCCCTTTTCTCTGCATTTTCTTATAAATGGAATAGCTCCATTCACCTCTGGTGCAAGAGTTATAAGCTTAATCCGATTGTTAGCAGCTTTTTGCAGTTCTGCAAACTCATCCCAGACAGGCATCCGTATATATTTTTCAAGATGTGCACCACGATAACCCTGTATTGGTGAGATATAGGGCCCTTCAAGATGAAATCCCGGGATCGATAATCCTATTTCTTCATCATCCAGGGCACTTGCAAGTATTAAAAAACTCTTTTTAAGGCTCTTTTGATCATTAGTAATTACAGTGGGAAGAAATGTGGTAACGCCCACTTTCCATAAGGCCTTCGTTGTCTTGCGCAGGTCGTCTATGGTCAAATTCTGATCCGAAAAATCAACCCCTGCAAAGCCATTAATCTGTAAATCAATTAAGCCAGGAGCAATATATTTACCTTGAGCATCAATCTCATTTGCTCCTGGTGTCTCCAGATTACCTTCAGCAACGACTTCAATAATACCATTCCTTGATATAATCGTCCCATTGCTGATAATGCTATAAGGGGTAACTACCTGTCCATTATATATTTTAAATAGTTTATTTTTAGAATCCATAATTATTTCTGGAATAGTATTTTTGTAACTAATCAGTGCCTGGAGTTTGGAGTGTCTAACCTGCCTGCCGGCAGGCAGGAATGCTTAAAGTTAAAATTTTTAAAATGAATCAGTTTCTTTTATAATCGGCTATGACATTTAAAGCTTGTAACACATTTTGTTTATTTTTTATGTCAGCGTCAATAATGGATCTCTGGATGGCGACGTTTTCAGCAGCGCTAAATATTTTGAACTGTCCGGATATTTTTTGTTTAACCTTGATCTGATGGCTCGTTCAGAACCATTATTATCAGGAGGTACGTTTGGATGATAGAGAAAAGTAAAGATTTATAATTATTTATGACTTTGGTGAACTACTTTTGTATTCCCCCCCTTTCCCAGCAGTAGATCAACCGGTTGATTTGTTTTCCATGAGCCACCAGTGAAATCAGGTACATCAATAGAGTTTGAACGGTTAGCAACCGACCATTCACTTAAAGGCGCTATTGAACTCCAAAGCGCTGCATCGTAAACATCTTGATCCAGAGCCAATCCGTTACGCAGGCAATCGATTGTACGCCAATCCATTAAAAAATCCATTCCACCATGACCACCAACTTCTTTGGCAATTTCACCAATTTTTTTAATTATTTCAGGTGTATATTTTTCTTCAATAGCCTTGTATTCTTCAGTAGAAACCCACTCATCTGCAACAGAAATCTTCCCGGGGAGAGGATACTTTAGGGCAGCTCCCTTAGTTCCGCTTATTTTATGAATCCTCGAATATACATTTGGCGATGTTACGTCATGTTGTATCATAATAGTCCGGCCTAAACTGGTACGTATTGTGGATGTTGTCATATTTCCCCTATATGGTTTATCTACGAATTGTTTGTAAAATTCATCGGTTGTTGCCATTTTTTTGGCTGTTTCATTCATCTGGAAATCCTTGCTCATCAACGATACCATGTAATCCATCTTATCACCCCTGTTAATACCCATTACCTGACATGCCGGCCCTAAACCATGGGTCGGGTAAAGATTACCTCTTCTACTTTCATTTTCCTTCAAACGCCACATTTCCCAGTAACCGGTTTTACTGAAATTATGTCCAAGAAGATTATGGATATAGGCGCCTTCAGTGTGAATGATCTCTCCAAAGAATCCCTGTCTGGCCATATTCAGGGTAAGAAGCTCAAAAAAGTCATAACAACAATTTTCCATCATCATACAATGTTTACGGGTCTCCTCAGATGTTTCCACCAATTGCCAGCATTCTTTCAGAGTTGTCGCAGCAGGGACTTCAATACATACATGTTTGCCATGCTCCATTGCATAAACTGCCATATTTGTATGCATATTCCATGGAGTGCATATATATATCAGATCTATATCATCCCTGTCGCACATCTTCTTCCATGATTCTGCCTCACCGGTGTAGATTTCAGGACTAAAACCAGAATTCTCAATCATTTTTATTGTATTGCTGACTTTTTCTGGAACAATGTCACAGAGAGCTTTTATTTCTACTCCTTCAAGAAGGCTTACATTCGACACATGACTTGGGCCCCTGTTTCCAAGACCAATAAAACCGATTCGAACAGTATCTAACTTAGGGGCAGTATAACCGCACATGTTAAATTTTTGGTTCCGCTTTTTTATTGCTTGTTCTCTGATAATATCAAGATTGGAAACTGAATTTTTGGCAGTTATAGATACACATGCCTGTAAAATGTTAGCGCCTACAAGACTAACACCAGCTAAACTACTGAGTTTTAAAAAATTTCTACGACTGCTTTTCATTTTTTTATTTTTATTAATGAGGCTTTTTTATGTAAAGAATATAGAATATGCTAAGTTATTATAATTCTGTCATTCCCAGCCTGCAATTCTTGCAAGAATCCGCCAAATTGCAAAAGCTTTTCTGTTTGCTGTAATATGCCGGGTCTTATGAACTCCGGTCTCTACCGCCACTGGCAACAGAGATCATTTATTCATTTTATCCATTCCATTAAGAAATCATTTAGCTTTTCATTTTGCTTCAGTGTTACAATATTCAAATTTTTGTCGGCATTCCTGGAATGATAAGCAGTTTTAATTATTTCAAGATCTTTATTAATACTTTCAACATCAGTGCTCTTGCTGTTTCCATCTGTAACATTTGCCATCAACAGCTTTCTTGGAGCCAGACTGGCTGCAAGGTCAGGAAGATCATAAGCTTTAAGGGCACCCGGAACAACACTTGAAATAAATGAGGAATTATAGAAATGATTCATCACGATGGATTGATAAGAGGAATAGGGCTCAATTAAAGCAATCCGGGTAATAGTGTTATCAAAAGCTGCAGCATATAATAGCACCGGAGCCATTTCCTTCCTGCCGAGACCATACACTTCATTAATTCCATAGTTTAACTTCAACAACCGGGTGAGTCTGATAACGTCACCCGCCCTCATACCTACTATGCTTCTGCCAATAAGCATGGATGCATACCAGATATTATGGGAAACACCTTCAATATATGAATCTCCCTCAAAAACGCCCGGACCCATTTCGCCCACTCCAATCATATCGGGAGCAAGCACAGTAAACCCATTACTGACGAACCATTCCATTTCACCACCAACAGAAGATTCGACTGCCTTGCCGGAGGGATGAAGATAGATCAGCGCTTTATTGGTTGGCTTAGCCGGTATCATTAACAGATAGGGAATAACATAATTACCCTCACCTTTTACAAAATATTTCTCAATCACATAACCTTCCCTCTGAAAACGTCCGCTAAACACAGGTTCACTTATTTCTGAAGGTTCCAGATAACCTGAAAGTTTCTTAGCTGAATTCAATACGTCGGGAAGATGCTTCGTAAGATCTTTTCTTGAAGTCTTCAATTTATTGACCAGTATTTCTGTTTCCTTGCAGTTCAGACTGAAAACTGTTTCTCCTCCAAGCGATGTTGAAACCTGACCTGTGGTGGTAACCTGCATATCCTCTCCTGTTAAAATATTAACAAACTCATCATTCGGATTACCCGGATTATTTAAATGTTTCTGGAAAAAGGCATACATTGCTTCCCTGTTCTTTTTAGTTGATTCATGAGGATAATCATCCTCAACTCTGCTAAAGTTGTCCTCTTTACCATAAGCTCTATATATCCGAGACACCTCTTTTTCAGTCTCTTTTGCTCCTTGTATGCTGAAAATGTCTCTTGTGGTAGTTATTATCAAAGCAGGTTTTGGAGCTCTGACCGACAAGAGATCCGCATGATCTATACCTCTGATGATCTCATTAAATAAGTTCTGCTCAACATCCTGATTGCCAACAGATTGAAGCAACCGGGTAAAATTCGTAATATAACACTCAGGAGCAGCAGCATATATACGGTCATCCATTGCAGCAATATACGCTGACTGTGTTCCTCCCCCTGATCGTCCTGTTATCCCTATTCTTGCAGGGTCAACTTCCTTCCTTGAAAGAAGATAATCAACCGATCTGATACCATCCCAAATCATATACCGGGCCTGAGAACTTCCAGTGATAAATGCTTGTGTGCCAGAATAAGAATGTTCTTTAGTAGGCTCACCAATCATAGATTTTTTAGTTTTCGGATCAAAATACTCCTGGCGTTCACCCTGGCCAACCGGATCAAATGCAAACACGATGAAACCTTTTTTAACAAGGTTCAGTATTACATGCTGATAAACTGCACTTCGATACCCTTCTTCAGAATGGCCACTACAGTAGATCACCGCGGGTACCTTACTGTTTTTCTTTAGCCCTCCTGGTATAAACATGGAGGATGTAACAAAAAATCCTGGTTGAGACTCATAAACTATATGCTCTACTCTAAAACTACCTTTATCAACGATCCTGGTGATCTTTGCATTTAATGGAGTTTTTTCAGGGAAAGGACCTACAATATCCAATAAGGTTTCAGCTACCCATTTCTGCCTTAGTTGCCATTCGGACAATGAGCTCAACCTGTCAATTTTTGCGACTCTCTGCGCAAGTAGATCATAAGCCTGATTCGCAATATGATGATACAACGAGTTCGGAGCATCACTGTATTGAAGCCATTTATTACTTATCACATCAAGATCATTCTGGGCATTCACAAGGCCATTCGTAAAAAATATGACCAATGTTATAATTAAGATGAATTTAGAGAAATACTTATTACTCATGCTGCAATTTGGATTTTTTATGATTTAATAAATTATTAAAAATGAAATAGCTAATTAAATCTTAATCAGATTGTTATTCTAATATTCCTTATTTTCTTAATCATATTGAGAACACTCGGAAAAGTCAGTTTTTTAGGGGTATCATGACTTCTCGGAGTGGACACAATATTTCTTACTGAATTATTTAAATTCCACTTTTAATACAAAGCCAGGCTCATCTGTTTTTCTATTTAATGGAAGAGTAATATTTACTTTGTCACCGGAAGCATTCCATTTTAAGGATACATTATTCCCTAAAACTTTAAT
>JANYIW010000113.1 GCA_025358645.1 Bacteroidales bacterium | reverse complement strand
TTTAAATAATGTCAAGAAAACCTTACAAATTTTGTGATGCCGTTGACTTGTATGAGGTACCTGTTCCCGAGAACACCAATTCATACAAAGCAGTATCAAATGCAACGTTGATAACAGCATTAAAAGCAGGCATTAATTCTCTCGGTATGAATATTACCGGTGAAGAATACAAAATGTCTGGCAATGGTCAGATAATAACCGGAAGAATCTTTTTGGGTAATGTTGAAGATGGATTGCAGAGATGTATAGGAACAATTAATTCCTATAACAAAACTAAGGCTGTTGGAATCGCCTGTGGCGCTAATGTATTTATCTGTGCGAACGGGATGTTTACTTCAGAACTCGTTACCTTGCGCAAACATACCCCAAACGTACTGAATGATCTTCAGGATATGATTTCCCGGGGTCTTAACTACTTGGAAAATAGTTTTACCAATGCAAAAGAAACCAAAAATTATTTTCAATTGGTTAAGCTTAACAAAATGGCAATCAATGAAATCATCGGGCAATTATACATTGAAGCTGAACTGATAAAAGATCGTCAACTTTCCATTATAAAAGATGGGATGAAAAATGATAAAAACTTTAATATGAAAGCCGATCCAACTCTCTGGAATATGTACAATTTGATTACAGAGTCCTTCAAAAAGTCAAACTCTACAACATATGTAAAAGATCACATTACTCTGCATAAATACATGTATGACAAATGTGAAGAGTGGGAACTTGGAGGTATTCCTCAAAGAGTATCAATTATTCAAAAATCTGACCAACCTTTTTCAACCATGGATCTTCCGGTTGTAGAAGTCGAAGAGCCTATGAAACCTATTTCTACATTAGCCCCTATAAATTTTCTAGAATTAGTTCCTGTTATAGAAGAAGAAATTTTTTAAATAATTAAATATGAGAAAACTACTAATTTTATTATTTATGCTGGTTTCATTATCAGCATTTTCCCAGGCAAGGCTTGGAAGTTCTTTGGAAGACATCAAAACTGAATTCCCCGCCGGAACTTTGGGTAAATCCTCCAATGAAACGCCTATCTTTACAGTTATCCTTTCAGATCTTAGAATCATATATTTCATTAACCAGCAAGGATTTTGTAGTGGCACTGCTCTTTATCCAAATAATATTGTCACTGTAAATGGTTTGGTTGAAAAGTATAATGGAAAGTACACAATTCTCTCGAGTAAAAAATGGAGAGCATATTTACAAGGAGGTATTTTAGAAGTGGAGTTAATTTACAAAGATGGCTTTATGCCTTATTTTATATGGACCCGATTGGAATAATTCCAACCAACCAGGAAATTTATGATGCAGAGGTGAAAATCTCTTCAAACATAAATTCTCAGAGACAAATTGCACTTAATGCAATGTTTACTTTGAGAAAACTATTGACTCAGCACATGGAACCTCCTAAACCTGAGACAAAACAAGAAAATAATAGCGATGATGATGATGATGATTTCAGTGATGACATCTTCACAAAATAACTTAATGAGAGCCTGGCAGTTGACCAGGCTCTTTTAATTATTAAATATGAATAAAGAAAAAATAACCGATAAAAACACCTTAGATCTTACAGATGTAAAAGGTGTACTTGTACTTGTACAATTTGAAGATGGCATACGTCAGGTTATTACCAATCGTAAAACTGAAAGGGCAGTATTAAATATTTGTCTCAGTTTAAGTGATAACCGAAAACTTAAATTAAATGAAGACATTCTGGAAGGAATTAGTATTGAATATCCTAAAGATGTGGAATCATTTACTGATTATGTTAAATATAAAAAATAACTATCCACACCAAAAATTAAATTTTAAATATAAGATGGCAAAGATACAATATTCAGAAAATTTAGCGAAAAAATTAAAAGAACGGATCTTTAGTTTCATGGAAGATAATCTCTTTGCCGTGATAAAAGTAGACACTGAACTAATCATTTTTTACAATGGTCTTCGTATATCAAAACTCAGAAATACTTACTCAATCAAAGATACTGAGGCTTATGACGAAATTGAGAATCTGTTTTTACTGAAATTAATATTAAATCACATGTATAATGCAGTTAAATGTCAAGAAGTTACAGAAACAATTGAGCATAATTGAGCTCTGGGTAAAAAACGGGTATAAAGGTACAGTTGAAGCAGTTACCGGCTTTGGAAAAAGCTACATAGGTGTATTATGCATTCAGAGAATGAATGCCAGGAACCCTAATCAAACCGCGATCATTATTGTACCAACACTATACCTGCAAGAGCAGTGGATGACTTCTGTCAGGGAGTATAAACTACTAAATACCCAGGTGCTGGTAATTAACTCAGCTGTTAAAATTAACCGTGCATGTGATTTACTTATCCTGGATGAGATTCATCGGTATGCCGCGGATGTGTTTGGTTTAATCTTTACAAGTATGACTACTAAAGCCATCCTTGGATTGACTGCAACCATCAAGAGATCGGATGAACGTCATCTGATGCTTCTGGAACATGCCCCCACTATCTGTACAATTTCATTCAAGGAAGCGTTGAAAGAGGGATACATTAGTCCGTTCCTGGTCTACAACCTGGGACTTATAATGTCGAAGGAGGAACAATTAGAATATGAGACAATCTCAAAAAGCTACATTTATTACTTCTCATTCTTCGATCAGAATTTTACTATCGCTCAAGCATGCCTTAAGGATGAATTTACTATCCTGCAGGTTGCCCGGAGATGGAAACTCGATCCTGGTGAGATCAAAGTTAAAGCAATCAATTTCATGCGAACTATGCAGAAGAGACGTAAGTTTCTATATAACGCGAAAGTGAAAATGAGGACAGCGGTAGAAATACTAAGCCGTTTTCCAGTTCGTACGATTTGTTTTGCTGAAACAACTGATTTTGCCGATGAACTAGCTAATGGTATAAATAAGAGAGGAGAAGAAATTGCAGTATCGTATCATTCAAAAATTGGTATTAAAAAACGAAGAATTGCAATGGAAGATTTTAAAGATAAGACCACCAAAGTTAGAATCATTTCTACAGCACGTGCCCTGGATGAGGGTTTTGATATTGAAGGAATCGAACTTGGATTAATCGCTTCAGGATCAGCTACCGAACGTCAGCAAATACAACGTTTAGGTCGTAGCATCCGGTTCGTTGAAGGCAAAATCGCCCTGATTATCAATCTTTATCTTAAGGGCACTCAAGATGAGCAGTGGGCTAAAAAGCGTCAAGCTAATACGCCAAATGTTCATTGGATCACATCTATTGATGAAATCAGTTATGAAACACCCGAGGGTAAGCATAATTTCGAAGCAACACAATTGCCCAGATTTTCCCTTGCAGCCCAAGGCAGAGTATTTTAATAGCGAGTACTCATCCCTGACATTAGATCTTCTCACTTCTGGCGTAGATAATTTTAAATCTTACGACAATGATAGAAGACCCGAAACAATTTGTGGAATTCCTGGCGAGGCATCGTCTCTCCAGCGACCAGTTCCTGTTTATGTTTTTGATTTATAAAGAGGATTACACTTCATTATACATCTATACAGAACAGGTCAAGGGATTACATCCCGAGGAAATCCAAGATCTCGTTCGCAGAGGTTACCTAAGGAATGAAAATTCCGCCCCGGGTGATTACTTCGCGGACTCATTCATAGTCACGGAAAAATTTACAGCCGTGGCTTTTGATATGACTAATAAAGACGCAGCTACCGAATTCTGGGATGCTTACCCTCCTATTCTTTACATTGATGGAAAGAGATTTTCAGCTACGGCTGTTAATAAAGAACTCTTTTTGGAGAAGTATACAAAAAAGATTGGATACAGTAAGCGTCTACATAAAAAGGTAATGGCTGCTTTAACCTATGGCAAACAGATTAATGCTGTTAACATGGGAATTGAAAAATGGTTCCAGAGTGAACAATGGAACCAGTTAGAAAAAGAAATGAATGAAACTGGAACTGTAAAAAGATATGGAGACAAGGAATTTTGAATACTCGCTTCTCTGCCGTCATAGCAAGTTAGCGATGGAAGATGCACGAAAAGCTATTGAAGAGGGAATGTATGGAGAACAACTCTACATGCATACCCGGTACCCAAAACTCAACAAAATTATGCTGGGTGGGTTCCGCTTTAACAACTTTGTGCTTCTGGCTGGACCGAGCGGCGGTGGAAAAAGCATGTTTCTCAATATTCTTCATAGGGATTTTCTAAGCCCTGACCTAAACTCCGGATTCAAATATCCGTTTAAGGTGCTTCATTTCAATTTTGAGATGTCTGGTGCAGATGAAATTCTGAGAGCTGTTTCTGGAAAAGTAAATATTAGTTACGGGGATTTATTGTCCTCAGAAACTTTACTTACCAAGGAACAGTTTGAATTAGTAGGTGCGAGCATGAATACCCTGGTCAATGATAATCTTTATTATGTTGAAAAAGCAGGTTCTATCCAGGAAATAAGGGAAACGATTTATAAGTTTCATAGTCATTTTCCTGAGGATAAATTGATAGTTACCCTAGATCATACTCTCCTGGTTAAGGAGCTGGATGAAAAATCCGAGATCGAGCTTTTAGCAAATCTTGCTAAAATGTTTATCGAAGTCCGAAAGGATCTGGGAGCAATGATTATCACCATCGGTCAGCTTAATGACAAGATGGAAGATCCAAGACGGCGCGATCCGTTTTTAATGTACCCTACTAAAACAGATATTCACGGTTCCAAACAATTTTATCATGCAGCTGATGTGGTAATGGTGCTCAATCGTCCTGAACTTCTAAATATTGAAGCCTATGGAC
>JANYIW010000082.1 GCA_025358645.1 Bacteroidales bacterium | reverse complement strand
GCCTGACGCTTATTTGATAAAACCAGACTTACTTTGGCAGTATTTTTGTTCGAAAAGTATTTAATTATGTTTTCAGCATTGGTACCGGAGCCGGAGGCTAAAATTGCTATGTTCCTCATATTTTGATAATTAGCATATTGGTCAACTATTTTTAATAATCCCTTAAAGTAAGATTATTTTTCTAATTATCAACACATTAAACTGTTTCATAAATAAAAAAACATCAAAACTCTTGAAAAATATGGTACAAATATATTTCTTTGCATGGTTCAAAAATTAATATTAATTAAAATTTATTATTATGTCGGACATTGCCAAAAGAGTAAAGGAAATAATAGTTGATAAACTTGGAGTAGACGAATCAGAAGTTACTCCGGAAGCAAGTTTCACTAATGATCTGGGTGCAGACTCCCTCGATACTGTTGAGTTAATCATGGAGTTTGAAAAAGAATTCAATATAGGAATTCCCGACGATCAGGCAGAAACCATCGGTACAGTTGGTGATGCTATAAAGTACATTGAGGAGAATGCAAAATAAATTGCATTTTTAAAAACCCATTTATGAGAAGAGTTGTAGTAACAGGACTAGGAGCATTAACTCCTTTAGGTAATAATTTGCATGATTATTGGGAAGGATTAAAAAACGGTGTCAGCGGATCAGTTTTGATTACGCGTTTTGATACTGAAAAGTTCAAAACTAAATTTGCATGCGAACTTAAGAACTATGACTCTGCAACGTATTTTGACAGAAAAGAAGCCAACAAACTGGATTTATATTCCCAGTATGCACTTGTTGCCACTGAGGAAGCAATAAAAGATTCGGGGTTAAACCTGGATACTGTAGATAAAGACAGAGTTGGCGTAATATGGGCTTCGGGTATCGGGGGAATAGAAACCTTTTTTCAGGCTATTAAAAGTTATGTCCTTGGAGATGGAACACCCCGGTTCAGTCCCTTCTTTATTCCAAAAATGATTGGAGATATTGCAGCAGGTGCAATTTCTATAAAATATGGCTTCAGAGGACCAAACTTTGCAACTGTATCAGCATGTGCCTCTTCCACCAACTCGATAATTGATGCTATCAACTATATTCGTTGGGGGAAAGCAGATATTTTCGTTTCAGGTGGGTCTGAAGCCACTATTAACGAACCCGGAATTGGTGGGTTCAATGCCTTGCAGGCGCTCTCCACAAATAATAATGAATATCAAACAGCATCCCGGCCTTTCGACAAGACACGCGATGGATTTGTTCTTGGGGAGGGTGCCGGTTCTCTGATCGTCGAAGAGTATGAACATGCAAAAGCCAGGGGGGCAAGGATCTATGCTGAATTAATTGGCACCGGATTGACAGCTGATGCTTATCACATGACGGCTCCTCATCCGGAGGGTCTTGGCGCACGCAATGTAATGAAACTCGCTGTTGCTGATGCTAACCTGAAGGTTGAGGATATCGATTATATTAATGTGCATGGAACATCTACTCCCCTGGGAGATGTCTCTGAAACAAAAGCTATTGTTAGTGTTTTTGGGGAACACGCTTACAAACTTAATATCAGTTCTACAAAATCTATGACAGGGCACCTTCTTGGTGCTGCAGGCGCCATTGAAGCGATTGCTGTAATTATGTCTGTTGTCCATGATATCATTCCTCCAACCATAAATTACAAGGTTCCTGATCCGGATATTGATCAGAAACTGAACTTAACTCTCAACAAAGCGCAGCACAGGAAAGTAAATATAGCCATCAGTAATACATTTGGATTTGGTGGTCATAATGCTTCTGTCATTATAAAAAAAGCTGAAGTTTAGTGTCGCTATTCCGGAGAAGATTAAATGGCACCTATTTATCGGATAAACGGGAATTCAGTTCCCGTTTAAAAAAAATTCTGGGCTTCAGTCCCGGAAACCTTGAATTGTATGAAATAGCGTTCATTCACCGCTCAGCAACCTTTATTCTTCCCAATGGTAAAAAAGTGAACAATGAAAGGCTTGAATATCTGGGAGATGCTGTACTTGATGCAATTCTTTCAGACTATCTCTTCGAAAAATTCCCCGACGCTAATGAAGGATTCCTGACAAAAATCCGGTCACGGATCGTTAATCGTGATGTACTTAATCTACTTGCTGTATCCATGGGGATTAATAAAATCCTCATTAGTAAAATAAGCTCATCTCATCTTACTAAAAACCTTTATGGGAATGCGTTCGAGGCGCTTATCGGATCAGTTTTTTTGGATAAAGGGTTTAAAAAGACAAAAAAGCTTTTTATAAAAAATGTCCTCAATAAATATCTCGATCTGGATGTTATAGTGAAAACTGACTCAGATTACAAGAGTCTGGTTTTTGAGTGGGTACAAAAGCATAAATCGAATCTTATATTTACTTATAATGAAGAATACGATTTCAATCTGAAAAAGTCTGTATTCTCAACAATCTTGTTTATTGACAAGCAGGAATTCGGAGAAGGTCATGGCTCTTCAAAAAAAGAAGCAGAACAGGAAGCAGCCAGTCAGGCATGGAAAAGACTAAAAGATAATTTCGCCAGTTAAGGATTTGTATCTCTTTTTTTCCCTAGCTTTATCAGTCTAAGTAAAGACAGATGAAAAGTAATCCAAAAGTCACACGGGTAAAACTCAATATTGAACAGAATGATGACTACATCCTTCTAGGACTCGTTTCTGCCGAACCTGATTACAAACTATCCCTCTCATTAAATAAAAAATTCGGAATCTCTCTTAAAAACATATCTCCTCTCAGGCTCACAGGGAGTGAAAAATCTGATATTACATTCAGCAGGTTTTCAAATAATGATGATCCCCCGCATCTGATGTTTAAACTGATCTCAAACCGCTCTGGTAAAATCTATCTTCTGAGTAAACTTAAAAATATTGACTATATATTACAAATTCAGATATCTGAAAAGGAAGCGGATCTTAACAATATTACATCAAGACTGAGGGAAGTAGACACGGTTACATTAGTTTTTAATATCGATATTAATACAATAAAGGATAAGAATTTACATTACCTAACCCAATAGAATATGGAAAATTTGTATTATAATCTGTCAGAAGAGGAGTTCTCAAAAGGAATAAAAATTCTTTTATGGGGTTTTGGGGCATTTTTTTTCTTTGCCGGACTTTACATATTGGTTGCAAGTCTGGTTTTAGCCCAAAAAAGCATACCTGCCATCCTTTCACTAGCTCCCTTTGGAATTAGCCTGGTGGTATTCATCATAGCCGGTATTGCAACCTTTAAAGGAACAGATCTGTTCTTTTCAATCGATAAAGAAAAAATAGAGTACAAGTTTGGAATGATCAAGCCAGTAACACGCTCATTCAGTTGGATTGATGTTAAAGAGCTTGTTATGCCTTCAAAACAGAAGAAGGTCAAGCTGGTTTTTAAAGACGGTACTTCATTTGTTATCAATCTTAGCTGGATACAGAGAAATAAATCGAGCTACATCAGAAAGCATATTTACCACGTGGCAAGAGAAAAGGATCTCAATGTCAAAAAGGTTTTAAACCTCTCAAAAATCTCATAAATGTTTTATTAACTGTTAACCGGGGAAGGTTACTAAAAAGAAGTGGGCCGCCATGAAAGCGACCCACAGTTTTGATAACCCTAAAACTAACCTAACCTATGAAAAAAACCTCTATATCGTGAGAATCAAATATCGTGCCAAATCCTTAACAAATATATTACTCATTAACGGAATAAAAAAATATATTTATTCAAATAGCTGAAAATTAACTATAATTTAATGAAATGTTAAATTAAGAAAAGTGACTAAAGTGACTAAAGTGCCTAGAGTGCCTAGAGTTAAGTCAACACTAGGTAATTAATCATTTGTTAAAGATTTAGTCATTTTAGTCACTTTAGTCACTCCAAACTTCCAACAATTTTAGGCACTTTAGTCACTTTAGTCACTCCCAACTTCTTACAACTCTAGGCACTCTAGGTACTTTAGGCACTCTACACTTCTTACAATTTTAGTCACTTTAGTCACTTTAGTCACTCCAAACTTCTTACAACTCTAGGCACTTTAGGCACTCTACACTTCTTTTTGTTAAAGAAAGTTAAAGTATATCAATTTAAAATATATACAAGTACTTTTGCAATTGTATGAAGCGGATAACCATTGTTTTACTGGCCATCTTTTTTTTTCTGGCTATCTCCGGGCTGATCCTTATACAATTATACTGGATCCGCAATGCAATTGCCATTACCGATCAACAATTCCGTTACCTGGCTAATAAAGCTCTTGAGTCGGTAGTGCTGGATCTTGAAGAAAAAGAATTAATCAAAAACATCGTCGAAGATATTGATCCTGCTTCAACAGATTCAGTTACTGCAATAGTCCCTGCAAATTCTCCTCTGGCAAAAAAACTGCATGGATATCAACCCAACTCTGCACTTCTTGAAATGTATGGCCTTAATAATCCCGGTGAACCGATAGCCATAACAAGTTCAGGTCATAAAATATTCATTTCATCCGAAAATATTTCTCCCTTTCCAACTGATGAAACAACCGAACCTTCGCCACAGATTACAAATTCAGAAATAACTGGCAGGGTGACCAATAAAATAGTTTTCCTTGAGAAAATAATGGAAAAAATTCTTCGCAACACACCTGATATAAGAGAAAGAATTAACCCTGAAAAACTTAATGAGGAACTTCGGACCGCACTTAATAATGTAGGAATATATCTCGATTTTGAATTTTCAATCCGGTCAGGCCGTTATGGAAGCATTTGGAAAACACCAGGATTTACAGACAAGCCAGGGACAAATAAGTTCATAATTCAGCTTTTCCCGAATGATCCTGTTCCAAGTCAGAATCAGATAGTATTATATTGCCTTCAGGAACAGCAATATAAGTTTGAGAAAATTGGAAATCTTGGGTTCATGTCGCTGCTTTTTACCCTTCTTTTACTTATACTTTCTTCTGGAACATTCGTTGTTATATTCCGTCAAAAAAAGATTTCTGAAATACGGAGCGATTTCATTAATAATATGACTCATGAGCTTAAAACGCCGATTTCAACTATTTCTCTCGCTTCTCAGATGATGGCCGATAAATCGATTCCTGATAAGGATAAAAATATTGACAGCCTGGCAAAAGTTATTTCTGATGAGAGCATGAGACTAAAATTTCAGGTTGAAAAAGTACTTCAGATGGCTATTTTTGAAAGTATGAAAATGAAGCTCAACCTTATCGATATGGATGTTCATGTTATTATAATTAATGCTGTGGAAAATTATGCACTTCAGATCTGTACCCGGGCCGGCATTATCAATACCGACCTCCAGGCAGCAAATTCTCATGTTTTTATAGATGAAATTCATTTTTTAAACTCAATGTCAAACCTTATTGATAATGCAATTAAATACTCAAAGGAAAATCCTGATATAACAATTTCGACCCGGAATAATAAGAAAGGTATTCTGATAACCATTGAGGATAAAGGGATTGGCATTAATAAAGAAAACCTGAAACGGATTTTCGACAAGTTTTTCCGTGTCCATTCCGGAAATGTCCACAATGTAAAGGGGTTCGGCCTTGGTTTAAGCTATGTTAAGAAAATCATCGAAGAACATAACGGATCAATTAAGGCTGAAAGCCAGATTAACAAAGGGACAAAATTCACTCTGTTTCTTCCTCAAAACAAATTAAAAGGATACTCGTTAAGAGAAAGGATGCTAACCGCTAAAAAATAACTTAACAGGGGTCTTACCAGGATATCATGCTGGTATCAGACAGTCAGAACTAAAATCAGTACTATGAATAATATAAAAATACTACTCGCAGAAGATGACAACAATCTGGGCGTCTTATTAAGAAACTACCTATCTGCTAAAAATTATGAGACTGTACTGTTTATTAACGGTAGTCTGGCTCTTGAAGCATTCCCGGCAGGGTCGTTTAACCTTTGCATATTGGATATTATGATGCCTGAAATGGATGGGCTTACTCTTGCGAGAGAAATACGTCTCACAAATGCGGATATACCAATTATATTCCTGACGGCAAAAAGCCAGAAGGATGATATAATAGAAGGATTTAAATCGGGTGCTGATGATTATATCACAAAACCATTTTCAATGGAAGAGCTTCTGTACAGGATCGAAGCTATTCTTAGAAGAGTAAACTCCCCCGGGGTGAACAAAAAAGATGATTTCTATACTATTGGCGGATATTCTTTCGATCCGCTTACTCAAATTCTTGTTTACAAGGATCAGTCAATAAAACTAACAACCAAAGAATCTGAGCTGCTTGAGTTGCTATGCCGCCACGGGAATGAGATACTGGAGCGGAACTTTGCATTAAAGACCATCTGGATCGATGATAACTATTTTAATGCCAGAAGCATGGATGTTTATATTACCCGTTTGAGAAAATATCTCAGGCAAGATCCTTTGGTAAAAATATTGAATGTTCATGGGCGGGGCTACAAACTTATCAGCTGACGGACATGGGTACGGCCGTTGCATGCAACGTCCCTACCCATAATAACTCAATCCAACTTTAAAACAGCAAGGAATGCCTGTTGTGGGACTTCTACATTCCCAACCTGCCTCATTCGTTTTTTCCCTTTTTTCTGTTTCTCAAGAAGTTTCCTTTTCCGTGTAATATCACCCCCATAGCATTTTGCGGTCACATCTTTTCTGACTGCCTTCACTGTTTCCCGGGAAATAATTTTCGCTCCGATAGCTGCCTGTATTGCGATATCAAACTGTTGACGAGGAATCAATTCTTTTAATTTAACACACATCTTCCGTCCAAATTCGTAAGCGTGTCCTCTATAAATAAGAGTTGAGAGAGCATCCACCATTTCCCCGTTTAATAGTATATCAAGACGTACAAGATCAGCTTTTTGATAGTTTGTGTAATAATAATCGAAAGAGGCATACCCTTTAGATATACTCTTAAGTTTATCATAGAAATCGAAAACAATTTCAGCAAGTGGCATCTCAAAAGTCAGCTCAACCCTGTCGCGTGTAAGGTAGACCTGGTTCTTAAGAACTCCCCTTTTGTCAATACAAAGAGTCATTATGGAACCAACATATTCGGATAATGTGATTACCTGCGCAATAATATATGGTTCTTCAATTCGTTCCAGATGATTGACAGGAGGTAATCCCGACGGGTTATGAACATCAATCTCTTCTCCCTTTGTTGTATAAGCTTTAAAAGAAACGTTCGGAACAGTTGTAATAACATCCATATTAAACTCCCTGTCAAGACGTTCCTGTATAATTTCCATGTGTAGTAAACCCAGGAAACCACATCTGAAACCAAATCCCAGTGCAGCTGATGATTCAGGGATGAATGAGAGTGAAGCATCATTCAGCTGCAACTTCTCGATAGAGATTCTCAGATCTTCATAATCATCTGCATCGACAGGGTAAATACCTGCGAAAACCATTGGTTTTACATCCTCAAATCCGGATATTGCCTTTTCACATGGGTTTTTTACGTGAGTAATGGTATCCCCGACCTTAACTTCTGCCGAGACTTTTACTCCTGTGATAATATATCCGACATCTCCCACTCCCATAATATCACGTGGGTCCAGCTTAAGTTTCAGAACACCTATTTCTTCAGCATTATATTCATGACCGGTATTTATAAATTTGACCTTTTCTCCTTTACGGATTGTCCCGTTCACAATTTTAATATATGCTATGATACCTCTGAATGAGTTAAAGATAGAATCAAAAATAAGTGCCTGTAATGGAGCATCAGGATCACCTGCAGGATGTGGTATCCGTATTACAATCTCACGTAGAATTTTTTCCACGCCCAGACCCGTCTTTGCACTTGCTTCAATAATATCTTCCCTTTTACAGCCAACCAGATCAACAATCTGATCCTTTACCTCTTCAGGCATTGCACTGGCCATATCCATTTTGTTCAGTACCGGAATTATTTCAAGGTTATGTTCAATGGCCATGTAGAGGTTCGAAATCGTCTGAGCCTGGATACCCTGTGTAGCATCGATAACAAGTAATGCGCCTTCGCAGGCTGCAATTGAACGGGATACTTCATAAGAAAAATCAACATGCCCCGGAGTATCAATCAGATTAAGAATATACTTTCCTCCGTCGTGGAAATATTCCATCTGAATTGCATGACTTTTAATTGTAATGCCTCTCTCTCTTTCAAGGTCCATGTCGTCCAGCACCTGGGCCTGGTATTCCCGTTCGGTAATAGTATTTGTTTTCTCAAGTAACCGGTCAGCCAGTGTACTCTTACCGTGATCAATATGAGCTATAATACAGAAATTCCGGATATTGTTCATTAAACGGGCTTGCTTTTAATCAGGTGCAAATATATAAAAATATACAAATATGTAAGGTCCAAAAATAAGTAGAGACAGGTCCGAGGCCTGTCTCTACAATTAAATATATGATAAAATTTAAATCCTACATCATACCTGGCATCCCGCCGCCCATTCCTTGTGGAGGGCCCGAAGGAGAATCTTCTTTTACCTCTACAATCACAGCTTCGGTAGTAAGGAACATACCGGCAACTGAAGCAGCGTTCTCAAGTGCAACGCGGGCAACTTTAGCCGGATCAATAACTCCTGAAGCATACAGTTTTTCGTATGAATCGGTCTGCGCATTATAACCGTAATCACCTTTTCCTGCTTTGACATTCTGAGCAACAACAGCACCTTCTTTACCGGCGTTAATTGCAATCTGCCGTAAAGGTTCTTCAATTGCACGTTTAATAATTTCAATACCGGTTGTCTGATCTACATTATCACCTTTTAAGCCTTCGAGAGCGCTAATTGCACGAATATAAGCCACACCCCCACCCGGAACAATACCTTCTTCAATAGCAGCACGGGTTGCGTGAAGTGAATCATCTACTCTGTCTTTCTTTTCTTTCATTTCAACTTCAGAAGAAGCACCGATATAAAGGACGGCAACACCACCGGCAAGTTTAGCAAGACGTTCCTGTAATTTTTCCTTATCATAATCAGAAGTTGTAGTTGTCATCTGTTGTCTGATCTGGGCTACACGTGCTTTGATCATCTCTTTATCGCCAGCACCGTTTACTATTGTTGTATTTTCTTTGTTAATAGTAACTTTTTCTGCAGTACCAAGCATGTCCAGAGTTGTATGTTCAAGTTTCAAACCTTTCTCTTCTGAAATTACTGTTCCACCTGTAAGAATTGCAATATCTTCAAGCATTTCTTTTCTTCTGTCGCCAAATCCGGGAGCTTTAACTGCACAAACCCTGAGAGAACCGCGTAAACGGTTAACTACAAGAGTTGCAAGGGCCTCACCTTCAACATCTTCTGAGATAATCAAAAGAGGACGTCCTGACTGAGCAGTAGCTTCAAGAACGGGTAACATATCCTTCATTGTTGAAACCTTCTTGTCATAAATGAGAATGTATGGATTCTCAAGATCTGCTTCCATCTTCTCGGCATTGGTCACAAAATATGCAGAGATATATCCACGGTCGAATTGCATACCTTCAACAACTTCAACAGAGGTAGTAGTTCCTTTTGATTCTTCAACTGTAATAACACCTTCTTTATGAACTTTCCCCATAGCTTCAGCTATGAGTCTTCCTATCTCCTCATCATCATTTGCAGCAATTCTTGCCACTTGTTCAATTTTTTTCAGGTCATCACCAATTACCTTTGCCTGTGATTTAAGATGTTCTACAACTTTCTCAACCGCTTTGTCTATCCCTCTTTTAATATCCATAGGGTTTGCACCTGCAGTAATATTCTTAAGTCCGACATTGATAATCGACTGTGCAAGAACTGTAGCTGTAGTAGTTCCGTCACCAGCAATATCGCCGGTTTTTGATGCTACCTCTTTCACCATCTGGGCGCCCATGTTTTTATACGGGTCGGAAAGATCGATATCTTTTGCAACGGTTACTCCATCTTTCGTGATCTGAGGAGCTCCATATTTTTTCTCAAGAACTACATGACGACCTTTTGGTCCAAGGGTTACTTTAACTGCATCAGCAAGCTGATCAACACCTTCTTTAAGAAGAGCACGTGCATCAATATTAAATTTAATCTCTTTTGCCATATCATTATGATTTTTAAAAGTTTGCTAAATTAAGCTATAAAAAGGATATCTGTCTGTGAAACAAGAAGATAATCTTCACCATCAATAGTCAGTTCCTGTCCTGCATATTTTCCGTAAAGGACAACATCACCCTTCTTTACTTCCATCTCTTCATCTTTTTTTGCAACGCCAACAAGGATCACTTTACCCTGGCGTGGTTTTTCTTTTGCGGAATCAGGGATTATTATTCCACTTGCAGTTTTTTCTTCAGCTTCATTAGGTTTCACAAGAACCTTGCCTGCTAAAATTTTTCCTTTTAATTGTGCCATTTTATATAGTTTTAAAGTTAAACATCAATTTCCGACTTCCTAGTTGATCATATTCCATGCCAAATTGAAAAAAATGTCAATTTGTGTTTACTCACAATAAAAAAGTGCCAGTATGTGACAATCTGACACTCTTTATAAAGTATTTCATTCAGGTATACTATTTTCCTGGCTTATTCTGAGTAGCCGGAGGAGGGGTAGATGCTGGAGGAACAGCTGTCGGCAGTGTTGGAATTGCATTTGGATCAACTGTGTTTTTAATCTGTTCTTCAATTCTCGAACGTCCTGAAACTGAACCGCGTGGTATTGATGCAGTTGCGACAACACAAAGGATCAGGATTGCAGCAGCAAGCGTCCATGTAGACTTCTCAAGAAAATCAGAAGTTTTACGGATGCCCATCGACTGGCCAGCCGATGTAAAATTAGCAGCCAGTCCACCCCCCTTAGAATTCTGTACAAGTACAATCAATATCTGTAGTATGCAGGCAATAATAATTAATACTGAAACAAAAATATAAATTCCCATTTGCTCACTTTTTTATAAATTCTTTAACTTTTTCAATTTGAAACGCAAAGTAACTGCTTTTTTCCGGAAATTTCAAACTTAATTTTTCATATATATCTATTGCCTTGGAGTAATACCCCTGATTAACATAAATTTTTGCCAGGGTTTCAGTCACCAGACTGCCGGATTCCTCTATAAAAGGCTTGAAGATAACATCATTTGAAATGTATGTTTTATCTTTTTGAGGTTCGATCCTCGGGTTTAAAACAATGAATTTATCTATTAGTTCGGATTGTAGCTGCTTTCTTGAATATCCCTCCATCTTATCATGTATCCCGTCACTTGTTTCTTCAGACTGAAATATGATTTCATGATCTTCATCAAGATCAAGTTCCAAAAGATCAGAATATTCTGGAATTCGAAAGCCGGGATCCATAAAGGCTACCTTATCTTCCGGGGGAATAGTATCTTCCTCGAGAAGAAATATAACTCCTGCCGGATCAGTATTATCAGGTTCTGTAGCTATCATTACTGAATGGCCGGGAGTCTGGTTGAGAGTATCAGGCATTTCACCGAATCCGGTATCGTCGGAGTTTTTTTCAATATCATTTATCATGAACTCACTGTTTTTTGCCGATTCAATAACAGTTTGTTGAGTATCAAAAACAATTTCTTCTTTCAGGTCATTATCCTTTATGATATCAATTTTATCAGTTTCGTAAGGAGGTTGGGGGTTAAGGAGCCAGTATAACACTTCCCGATCGCCGATATGAATTGCGGAATTTCTGAGCTGATTTTCAAATTTTACATCTGCATTGGTATGCAGACCCTTTAACAGCAATAAATGAGCACTTTGGAAATACGGGAAAATATCAATCAGCTCATATACCTCCCCGATCATAGTTCGGTTAACCGGCACAGAATTCTCAATCATATTTAGAAAGTCATTTCTGTTCATGCCGGTTACCAGTTAACGAAGGCCTGATTGAAAATATCTTCAACAAGCATTTCAACTATTTTATCTGAAAGATCTTTTTCCACAGCGCTAAGGTCGAGGTTGCTGTTGTAATCCTCATACCTCGAAAATGTCTGTTCGAAACTAAGGGCAGGATCAATCGCATTTGTGTATTTAACTTTAACCGAAATAGTAAACCTGTTTGTTGCAGCTTGTGCGTCAGCGGCCACAGTGAGTGGGCGAGTGCTGTAATCGCTTATTTCTCCTTCAAAGTTTACATCTCCTATAGAAGTAATGTATTTTAGACTTGTCTGAGCTTTACATTTATCTATAAGAGCATCAGTTAACGTCTGATTAAGTCCTGGCTGAACAACAGGTGCCCGGTTCTGAAAATATTGAATACCGAATGTCTTTGCCAAAGGAGAGATGCTTGCTCCTGTAAATGAATATGATACTTTGCATCCATAAAACAGTGCAACTATTGCAATTAATATTAAACCTGAAAGCCTGTAAGAAGTAAATCTGAAAATACTTTTACGATTCAATTCCATATTCTTTTATCTTTCTGTATAGAGTTCGTTCTGATATTCCAAGTTCACCAGCTGCCATTTTTCTTTTACCATTATACTTTCCCAGAGCCTTCTTTATCATTTCCACTTCTTTGTCGGCCAGGGATAGCGATTCTTCAATTATCTCCTCAGTATCCTGTATATTATTCATATCTATATGTGACGAGAAATCAGCTGATGGAGTTTCAGTTTCATTATTATTATTGTTCTCTTCCTTTGCCTCCCGGAAAAGATTCTTAATAGTCCTCGAGTTTGTCTCCTGAAAAGGACCATCACTTTCTCCCCGCCTGATGAGATCAAAAACAAGTTTCTTCAGGTCATTCATATCACTTTTCATATCAAAAAGGATCTTATACAGTATTTCCCGTTCAGAAGAAAATGATTTGTCGTCATCCTTTTTAATAACGGCGGGGAGTTTAACCCCGCCATAGTCCGGAAGGTAATTGCGCAAGTTGATTGCAATAATTTCCCTTTCATTTTCAATTATTGATATCTGCTCTGTTATATTCTTAAGTTGCCTGACATTCCCCGGCCATCCATAATTCAGAAGTATATTTTTAGCTTCAGAATCCAGTCTTATTGCGGGCATCCTGTACTTTTCAGCAAAATCAACTGCAAACTTTCTGAAGAGAAGAAAAATATCCTCACCTCTGTCTCTCAAGGCTGGTACCTTTATCGGGACCGTATTGAGCCTGTAAAAAAGATCCTCTCTGAATTTTCCATTATCTATAGCCCTTGGAACCTCAACATTGCTTGCAGCAATTACTCGTACATTCGTCTTCTGAACCTTCGATGAGCCGACGCGTATGAATTCACCTGTTTCCAGCACTCTGAGGAGGCGAACCTGTGTTGATAGTGGTAATTCTGCCACTTCATCCAGAAAAATTGTGCCGCCGTCAGCAACTTCAAAATAACCTTTTCTGCTCTCTGATGCACCGGTAAAAGAGCCCTTTTCGTGTCCGAATAGTTCGGAATCGATAGTCCCTTCAGGTATTGCACCACAGTTCACAGCAATATATTGTCCGTGTTTCCTGGTACTGTAATTATGAATTACCTGAGGAAAAATCTCTTTCCCGGTTCCGCTCTCTCCTGTTATGAGTACCGATAGATCTGTCGGAGCTACCTGAACAGCAATGTCGATAGCTCTGTTTAGACCTTCAAAGTTGCCAATTATTCCAAACCTTTGTTTTATGTTTTGCAGATCTTTCATTTCCAGTTTTACAATGGTGCGAATTTAACGTTTTTTTAAAACATTGGGAAATGCATTTTATGTAAATTCGCAACATGACAAAAGATCCCATTCTTAAGTTTGCCGGAATTATACCTGCCAGATATGAATCCGCCCGGTTTCCTGGCAAGCCATTGGTCATGCTTGGAAACAAGCCAATGATACAAAGAGTTTACGACCAGGCCAGCAAAACACTCGAAATGGTTTGGGTTGCCACAGATGACAGAAGGATTTTTGATGCGGTATCAGAATTCGGAGGAAAAGCTATTATGACTTCTCCCGTTCACCTTAGCGGAACGGATCGTTGTGCAGAAGCTGTCATAAAGATAACTGCTGAAACGGGTAAAAAAATCGATGTTGTTATTAATATCCAGGGTGATGAACCATTTATTAAACCGGAACAGATCACACTTTTAATGAAATGCTTCAGTGACGAATCTGTTAAATTAGCAACATTGGTACGGAAGGTTGACCCCGGAGAAGATATCTTTAATCCGAACCAGCCAAAGGTTATTTTAGACTCAAAAGGAGATGCAATTTATTTCAGCCGGGCCGCAATACCATATTTAAGGGATTTTGAAAAAAGTGATTGGTCAGGAAACCACAATTATTATAAGCATTTAGGACTATATGCTTACAGGACTGAAACACTGAAAAAGATTACATTACTGTCGCGTAGTTCTCTTGAAATTTCCGAATCACTTGAGCAGAACAGATGGATTGAAAATGGTTATCGGATCAGAACCGCGGTAACTACATGGGAAAGCATAGGTATCGACACGCCGGATGATTTGGAAAGAGCAAAATTGCTCTTAAAACACTTTATTTAAAAATTTACTAACTTTAGCACAATATTTGATAGAGATAAGCAAATAATAATTTATGAAGAGAAGTCTACCCATTATCTTCTTCTTAATTTTCACGTTAACCCTTCATGGTCAGAAGGATTCTATAAATGTAGCCGGAGCTATTGCTCAAAAATATATTTCAAGAGAAGCGAATAGTCCAATTGTTAGTATATATCCTGTACCCGTCAGAGATAATAGTTTTACTATTAAAACTGATAAGGATATATCTTTTGTAAAGATTACAAATATAATTGGTCAGGATATTTTCAGATTTCAATATAATGATCCACAGCAATTAATAAAGATCTTTCTCGAAAATCCCAAAAGAGGAATGTACCTGGTTACGATTATTTTCAGTGACGGGCTCAGAGTAGTTAAAAAAATATTAGTGGAACAATCTGAATAAGACAAAATTTATTATTCCCGCCTATTATTTAAAATTTTCGGGAAAAATTCCAAAAATTATGAGGATTATTATGGCTTTTCATTTAAGTTTTAATAAACAATACTCTTAAATGATTGTTTAATTCCTTATGGTATTGATCAATTGTCTAAATTATTATCTATATATCTATGGAAGACGGGATAAATGTGTTTTCAATTAAAGATCTCGAAAATTTCTCGGGAATAAAAGCTCATACAATCAGGATATGGGAGAAGAGGTACAAAATACTTGAGCCTGACAGAACCGACTCAAATATAAGAACTTACAGTGAAACTGAACTTAAAAAAATCCTTAATGTTGCATACCTTAACCGGAATGGACTGAAAATTTCCAAAATTGCCAGGCTGGACGAAGACGAACTTACCCAGCAGGTAATGACAGTCAGCAGTAAACATGATGATCTTGATCAGAATTTCCAGCCGGGTAAAATTCTTATGTCCGCAATCAGATTCAATGAGTCATTATTCAAAGAAGCTCTTTCTCCATTCATAAAACACCAGGGTATCGAAAATGCATATTCTCATTATCTCTACCCTCTGCTTGAAAAAGCCAGAATCCTCTGGCAAACAGGAAGTCTCTCAAGAGCCCAGGAACAATTTGTCAGAAATACCATTAAACAGATTATTATTATTGAAGATAACTTGCTGAAGCCTGTTACAGGTAAATCAAGCCCCACTGTGGCAATGATTAATACATCTGATAATCTGACAGATAATAATTTTCTTTTTTATAAATATGCCCTTAAGAAACGGGGATTTGATGTAATCTTCACAGGCGGCATACTTCCTGCCTCTGAAGTAATTGAGATACATAAAATAAAACCGTTTGAATATCTTGTTGTAAACTCAAGTGCATTTGATTTTGCTGAAAAGAAAATAGGGTATTTTAACAGTATCAGGAAATCACTGATGATAAAAAAGATTATTCTTACTGACTCTCCTGAAGCGTTTGCAACCAAAAAACCTTACGATAAGCTTTTAATAACCAGAAACCCCGCTAATTTTATTACGGCAATCGAA
>JANYIW010000076.1 GCA_025358645.1 Bacteroidales bacterium | reverse complement strand
CCATAGACATTCATTGATTTAAAAATGGTTTTATCAAAGAATACCTTTGTATTTTTAATTGTGTATCCAAGAAGCAGTAAAACAATAAAAGCATTGCCAATCACCTGTGCAAGATAGATACCTTCAAGTCCCATCTTTTTTGAAAGTATAAAATAGAGAGTAAGCGACAGGACAGAAATCAATTTTAACAGGTTTGTTAATGTATAAAGCACAGATTTTGACTGGAGCCGCATCAGTGTATTGATTACATTATTTACTGACTGTATGCCAGAGGCCAGAATAACGAAAGTAATTGCCTTTGACCATTCAGGTTTTGAGAATATCATCACTGAAATCCTGTCGGAAAGAGGGATCAATATAACGCAGAAAAGTACAGAAACAACGACTTGAGTGGAAAGGGACATGAAGAAAATACCTTTTTGGTTGTCTTTATGTTCTTTATCCCAGAACCATCTGGTGAGACTCTGAGGCAGTCCGGATGCAAGTAGTGCAGTTAATACCAGGCCGGATATCTCAAGTATCCCGAGGACACCAAATTGGTCAGTTGAAAAGAACTCGGGGTTTGTATATAAAGGGATAAGAATTAATCCCACAATCTTAACTGCTACGTTCCCGAGGCCATAGATTATTGTGTCTTTTAATGATATTTTAATTGATTTAAGCAACTTGGAAAGGATTGGAATCAGTTAATATTACCTGTTATAATTATTGTATTAAAGTAGTAAAACGGATATTCTGTTTTTATCCCTATAATCCGTTTGATCTTTCTTTTTACTAAATCACGAATATTCAGGCTCTGAAGGTTCGAATACATTATTTTTTCAGGATTATAACCTGCTGAAACCAGTACTTTTGATATTGTATAAGGAGTAAACCAGTACCTGTGATCTGAATTTATGATTTCAAGATAATTCATCATGTTTTTAAACTGATGAAGATTATAAATACTTGGAACAGTGACAATAAACTTACTTACTTTTACTCCATATTTTTCTTTGAAAACTTTCAGGAAATTAACAGGATTATCGAGATGCTCAACGATCTCACCGAAAACAACATAGTCCCAATTCCTATCATTCAAACTTTCAAAATTGTCTGTAAGAATGTCGCCATAATAAACATTCTGATAGCCCGTTTCTTTTTTTATGAAGTCAATACTCTCTTTGTCAATATCTATTCCAATACAATTTTTCGCATTATCAGTTATTAACTTATGAAGCCATGTATTATTACTGATTTTCTGATTTATAACAGGAATATGATCCGAACACCCGATATGAATTACATTCTGGTTTTTAATCATTTCAGTTATAGCAGCTTCACGGGATATTATCTTATGTTTGGCTTTACCAATATCGACAAAAAGACTGGTTTTAAAGACTTCTCCTTTCAGGTACTTTAAGACTTCCGGTTCTATCTTCATAATTTTAGTGATTGGTCTTTTGCTTTTCGGAGGCTAAGATACTATTAACCATCAGTATAAAATCTTTATAATTTGATACAGCATTGAAATTTGAATTCCAGTTTCTCATTGCATTTGCTCTGATAATATCAGATTCTTCCTTCGTTAACTTTGAATAATGCTCAATCAGTTTTGCAAGATCGTCCGGATTAAAATTAACCGGGAGAAGAGATCCTGTGCCTTCTTTTACCAACTCTTTTACTCCGCCTGTGTCGGTAGCGATTACAGGAATCCCATAGCTTTGCGCTTCCATAATACTGACGGGCACCCCTTCGGTTGAACTTGTATTAATAAAGAGATCAACCTTATTATTGTTGTAATATTCTAGTAGTACTTCGTTTGGATAATACCCCATAAAACTGTAGGTTTTTCCATCTGATGATTTAAGGTTATTAAGTGCGAGTTCTTCCAGTTTATTTTTCAATATTCCATCACCAAAATGAAGCCATTCAATTTCTTTTTCAGATTTGACAATTCCAAGAGCATTAATTATCAAATCAATTCTTTTTAACGGTACCATGTTTGAGCATGAAACAACTACGAACTTATCTGACAGGTTGGTTTTAGTGATTTCAATATCAGGCTTTGCAACACCAAGATAGGAAACTGAAAAATGAGGGCTTCCCATTTTGATTTTCTCCTCAAAGTATTCCTTTCCATGTTTCGATACAAAGAATAGAGCATTCAGATTAAGAGCAGAAAATCTTAAAAGAGGCAGATACCCTGATTGTGTCTTCTCTTCATAAATATCGCTTCCATGTGCACGGGCAATTTTTATGCTATCCTTATATTTAAGCATTGAAATGGCATGAGCTCCTGTTTTTAACCAGTAAGAATAGAAGACAATAGATTCATTGATGCCCTCTTTCATCAACTTTTTGCTTAGGAAATCCCGTAATTGAACAGCTTTGACTATTTTTTTAAACAGGTACAATAGATTCTTAATTGTCAGATGATTTCCGACGATTCTCCTGAACCGGGTCTCCTCCTGAAAAAGGTTATAAATGGATCTGGCATTTGTTAGAATCATTAATGGGAGGTGCAGGAATCCTAAAAATGATGTCGATGGGTTATATCTGTAAATAGTAACATTTCCTGAAGTATTTCTTGTCCTTTCACCTGCCACATTTTGGGCAATGATCAATATTTTGTCGAAGGATTTTGATAGTATAGCGAACTCAGAGCCGATAAATGATTCGCCTTTTCCGAAAGGGAATTGTGATGTTATTAAAACAAGAGTCTTCATTTGCTATCCGTCAATAAATCAGATCTCATGGGAATGTTTTAAAATGGGGTTATTCAATTGCTGTAATTCATTATATGCGTCAATAAGTCTGCCCTTATCAATATTCCAGTTATATTTCTCCAAAACTGCTTTCTTTCCATTTCCATTAATCTCTTCCAGAATTTTCCTGTCGCCAGACAGTTTTTCGAGGAGCAAAAAAAGCTCTTCAGGAGAGTCGTTTTTATAAATAAACCCTGTATGTGTCTCATTGATAATTCTTTTAAGCGATGTGCAGTCTGATGATATTATTGGTTTATTCAGATACATATACTGATAAAGTTTGTTAGGACTTGATGCATCGTTATTTTCAGTTCTTAAGTGGGGGATAAGCGCTGCATCAGATTCTTCCAGTATCTCAAGCATTTCATGGAAGGGCTTCTGACCCAGGAACTTTACCTGAGAATCTATATTAAGAACTTTCGAAATACTCTCAAGTTCTTTCCTGTAACTACCATCACCAACAATCAATAACCTGATTTTTATGTTTTTCAGAACACACATTTTTATTGCCTTTAACACTATCTGAAGGCCACGATGAATATTAATAGCTCCTCCATAAAAGAGGGTAAGTGTATCTGTGTTTTTCTTAATGGGCCTGACCGGGAGGTTCTCGAAATTGATGGTATTTGACACCATACAAATTCTGGCAGGATCAATTCCAAGACCAATAACTCTGTTTCTGGCTTCTTCAATAATTGTTATTACTTTATCGGCCTCAGGTAACATTTTTCTTTCATACTCAACCCATTGTTTATTGGATGAAAGCAGTTTTCCCAAAATAGTCTGAGTATGAGCAGCTGTTTTTATTAGTGCAGGCCAGTTTTCATGAAGATCAATAACCAGGCGTGTATTAAATTTTCGTTTGACTTCAACTCCGATTTTGCTCAGCGGTAGGTCGTTTATATGTATGACATCAAACCCTTCTTTCTCGCATAATCTGAAAATAAAATTTCTCCAGAAATTAAAATAAAACGGAAATTTCAGACAACCGACACTGGTTTTATATATAAATGAACTTATTTGTTTTCTGTGAACAAAGGCTTTCCCAAAAACATCATTTTCAAGGCGTTTTTTCCTGGTGGAACAAGCCAGGTGTATTTCATGTCCGGCCTCTGTTA
>JANYIW010000040.1 GCA_025358645.1 Bacteroidales bacterium | reverse complement strand
GGATCAGGGCGAAAAATGGACGCTGGAAAAAGAGTTTGAAAACGGGGTCAAAAATATTTTTATACTCCCTTCATCGCCTAAAGACAACCGTACCATATTCTTTACAGGGATTAACTCAATAACTGTCAGGGAAAATGGGATTTGGAAAACAAACCCCGGACCCGAGGAAGTTGGAAAAATCAACGAATACTCCGGAGGATACGATAAGTTGAGGAATAAATATATCATCTATGCTATTTCAGGTAAATCATATTTTAATCCAGAGGGTGATAATTCAGGTATTTATTATTCTGAAGACGGAGGTAAAACATGGGATAACCGACAGAATGAACTTATTAAACTCCGGATGAAAAATTCCGATTTACCTGAATGGCGAACAATTTCTACAAGTGGTTCTCATCCGGAGGTGGTTTATGTTTCGTATGCAGGACTGAAAGTCAATAAAGATACTACATGCATAGGTGTTGCAAAAAGCGAAGACTACGGAAAAACCTGGAACCTTGTATGGAAGGATCGTCTTTCCAAAAATGGGGATATGTATACTGCCAATTATAAAAAAGGATGGATTGATGAACGGTTTAACCCTACATGGGGAGAAAATCCATTTTCAATAGGCGTATCTCCTTTAAATCCCGATATATGTTATACAACAGATTTTGGAAGGACAATTAAAACATCTGACGGAGGTCGGACCTGGGAACAGGTTTACACCAATAAAAAAGAAGGAGCCGGTTGGGTATCCAGGGGACTGGAAGTCACCACCGGATACAATATAGTGTTTGATCCTTTTGATAATACTCATTTATACATAGCAAACACAGATATTGGATTAATGGAAAGCAAAGACGGAGGAGAAAGCTGGATGAGTGCTACCGTGAACAACGGAATTCCCCGGAAATGGATGAACAGCACGTACTGGCTGGAGTACGATCCGAATATAAAAGGAAGAGCATGGGCAGTTATGAGTAATGTTCATGATCTGCCCCGTCCAAAGATGTGGCGACGTGTGGCTGTAGATAAATTTACCGGGGGCATATTAACAACGGCAGACGATGGGAAATCGTGGAGCCAGGCAAGCCAGGATATCGGGGAAGCAGCTTTTACTCATATCCTTATCGATAAAACCTCGGGCAAAGAATCCAGGATTTTATATGCCTGTGCATTTGGCAAAGGTGTTTATAAATCAATTGACGGAGGAAAGACATGGAAACAGAAAAATAAAGGAATTGAAGGCAGTGAACCGTTTGCCTGGAGAATTGTAAAAAATGATAAGAAAGATATGCTGTATCTTGTAGTCTGCAGACGCAGCGATGACGGAAGCATCGGAAATGAATTGGATGGCGCTATATACCGCTCCTCTGACGGAGCTGAAACATGGGTAAAAATACCTCTTCCTGAAGGTACAAACGGGCCTATGAGCATAATGGTTGATCCCGGTGATAACGAAAGATTACTGCTTTCAGCCTGGGGAAGAGTTACTTCTGGCGAATTCTCTCCTGATTCAGGCGGAGGAATTTTTCTTTCCAATGACAACGGTAAAACATGGAAACATGTTCTTAGAAAAGATCAGCATATCCATGACATTACCTTCGATTCAAGAAACAATACATGGTATGCATGCGGATTTACCGGATCAGCGTACCGTTCAGATGACCGGGGAGAAACATGGAACCGCATCAAAGGCTACAATTTTAAGTGGGGTAAAAGGGTGGAACCTGATCCCAGAAATCCGGGGAAAGTATTTATTATTACTTTCGGTGGAGGTGTCTGGTACGGACCCGCCAAAGGTGATGAAAATGCTGTTGAAGATATAACATCACCAATACTGGCGTACTAATAGAGATGCATTAAACCAGCTTAGTTTATATATGGTTAAACAAGGTGGATAGGCGCTTAGGCCGCCCATTATTTTAATATATGCTACGTTTGTAACATGAATGATGGTTAAGAGGAATTCATCATCATTGCACGAAAGAACGACTTCAGGAATACCTTGATGAGTACCATTTTAGATACAATAAAGGCGTGCCATCTAATGCCGGTGAAATTTTCTGGTCAATGGAACTTCCTGCCAAAACAGAGGGGTTAAAGTCGATCAATGATGGTATTGACCGTCCGGAAGATATTTTTCAAGGACTTCTGCTTCAACTATCTCTTTCTCATATAAGTCAGGTCTGTTCTGCTCCTTATAAATCGCAGCCGATTCTCTTCTCTGCTTAACCAGTTTCTGAATTATCTTCAATTCCTCTTCAGCACTCAGAACAGTATCTCCGCTTTTCTCGGTTCTGGCAAGGGTAAATGCTGTTTTTGCAGCCCTTATCGCCTCAAGAGCAACTTTATCTTTAGCCTTCATTGCAGTTATCAGGTCGCTGGATATTCTTTCTGTAAGTGACATAATATATGATTTAAAT
>JANYIW010000035.1 GCA_025358645.1 Bacteroidales bacterium | reverse complement strand
GATGATGCTTGCCGTGTCAGATACATTGACATCAAGCATATCCCTATAAAGTGATATATTTCCGTTTAGTGTGGACATTTTTTCGACTCTGAGCGCGAGTGACTCAGAAACATAGGTCTCCATCATCATCTCTGCAATATTATTAAGAACTTCCTGTTCGTTGATAAGGCCCTTGCCAAAAAATTTTGATGCCCCATGAATACAGATAAGAATGGCTTTCTTAAAGTTTTTAATACATCTTGTTTTTTCCTCGAAAAAGCTTTCACCTTCTTTTTTGTCAGAAGTTATTCTTTCCAACCCTGAGTAGAGTTTTTCAGCTTCTCCAAACAGATCAAATTCACCTTTCATTGCGCGTTTCATTGCAGTATCAACCACCAGGAGTCTGTTAATTTCATTTGTGCCTTCGAAAATTCTGTTGATCCTTGAATCCCTGTAACCTCTTTCCACTGCCATCTCGGCTGAATAACCCATACCTCCATGTACCTGAACTGCCTCATCAGCAACAAAGTCAAGCATTTCAGAACCTACCACTTTAAGAATGGCTGCTTCAACAGCATAATGGCTTATGGCTTCAATCGTTGCCCTGCCATAATCTCCACAATCGGCAGTCAGCTTCTTCATCAGACTATCAATATCAGAACTTACTCTGTATACAGCTGATTCTGAAGCAAAAAGACGAATAACCTGTTCTGCCATTTTGTGTTTCAGCGCTCCGAATGATGAAATTAAAACACCAAACTGCTTTCGTTCATTGGCGTATTTAATGGTATCATTAATTGCTTTTTTACCAGCTCCGATAACGTTGGCGCCAAGCTTAAGACGCCCCATGTGAAGTATACTCAGAGCAATCCTGAAACCTTCGCCCCTTTTACCAAGAAGGTTCTCAACAGGTACCTTAACATCATTAAAATAAATCTGCGCTGTTGAAGATCCCCTTATTCCCATTTTATGCTCATCGGGGCCCACAACTACGCCAGGATATTTGCATTCGACAATAAACGCACTAAGTACCCGGTCGGTATTAATTTTTGCAAATACTACCAGAGTGTCAGCAAATCCGGCGTTTGTGATCCACATCTTCTGGCCGTTAAGTATATAATTTTTACCGTCTTCGCTTAATACGGCGTTCGTTTTTCCTGAGTTAGCATCACTTCCCGCCCCTGGTTCTGTAAGGCAGTATGCTCCGATGAATTCACCCGATGCAAGTTTTGTTACATAACGCTCCCTCTGATCTTTGTTCCCATAGTACATAATTGGTAAAGTGCCAATGCCACAATGAGCCATATACGCTACTGAGAATGAATAGCCTGCACCTGTTTTTTCAGCCACAAGCATCTGTGTTACGAATGATTGTCCGAATCCGCCAAACTCTTCAGGTATTGATACCCCCAATAATCCAAGCTCCCCTGCTTTTTTAAGCATGCTTTTCATCAGGTCCCGATTACCTTTTTCAACTTCTTCGATATTAGGATATATTTCAGCCTCGAGAAAGTCGTTGCATGTCTTCGCGATCATTCTCTGTTCCTCATTGAATTCCTCAGGAATAAAAATATCTTTTGATTCTATCTCATTTACAAGAAATTCACCGCTTTTCAAGAGTTTGTTATTTTCCATTATTTTTCAGATAATTATTTGGACTATTCTATAAATCAATTGATTGTGCTATAAGTTCAGCAATATCAAGGTTCCTGATCTCCTGCTCTTTGTTCTTATACTTAAGACCATCCGTGAGCATCGTCATACAAAACGGACAGGCCGTTGCAATTATTTTAGCATCGGTTTTAAGAGCATCTTCCGTTCTTTCTATAAATACCTCCTTGTCACCTTTTTCTGCTTCTTTAAACATCTGAGCTCCTCCGGCTCCACAACATAATGCAAAACTTTTATTTCTGTGCATCTCGACAAAATTACCAGTCAGTTTTTTTAAAATACTTCGTGGTTCATCATATATATCATTTGCCCTACCGAGATAACAAGGATCGTGATAGGTTATTGATATATTATCTAATGATTTGCTATCAATCTTCAGGTTACCTTCTTCGATATTTTTATTCAGAAACTGGAGATAGTTGACAACCTCATAATTTCCTCCGAGATCGGGATATTCGTTTTTAAAGATATTGAAGCAATGCGGGCATATAGTTATTATTTTTTTTACTTCATACCTCCTGAATATTTCAATAAGCTGCAGCGCCTGCATCTGATATAACATTTCGTTACCTGCCCGTCTTGCAGGATCACCGTTGCATGTCTCTTCTTTCCCCAGAACGGCAAAACTGACATTAAGATGTGTCAGTATCCTGGTAAATGCTCTCACAACCTTTTTGTATCTGTCATCAAAAGCTCCGGCACAACCTACCCAGAATAGGTATTCCGGTCTTTCTCCCTTAGCAAAAAGATCTGCCATTATGGGGACTTCAATTTTCCGGGTTTCCATTTTTTCTTTTAATAAATACTTTTAGTTATACGGCGCCACAAAGATTAATGAACATTAATTTCAAGATCTTTGGCCCACACCATCCTGTCTTCAGCTGAGTATTGCCATGGGGCGCCATTATTTTCTATATTATTAAACATAGCCTTAATTTCGCCCGGAGCAGATGCTTCCTCCATTACAAGATATCTGCGCATATCGATTATCAATGTCGGATGGTTGATATTGATAGGGCACTCTTTTGCACAGGCATTGCATGTTGTGCAGGCCCAGAGTTCTTCTTCAGAAATATAATATCTCAGAAGAGAGCGGTTATCATTAAAATCCCGTCCGTTTTTTACCATTAATGGGCCTTTCTCTTTCATCCTTGCCCGAAGGTCCATCATCACTTTACGGGGGGATAATTTCTTCCCGGTGATATTTGCTGGACAAACTGCAGTACATCTTCCGCATTCCGTACAGGCAAGGGAGTCAAAATAGTTTTTCCATGAAGCATCCTCTGCATCCTTCACCCCAAACCGTTCCTGAGGAACATCCACTGCTGTTGCGTTGAAGGCAGTATCCGGATCCAGCATCAGCTTAACTTCCCTTGTTATATTGTCCATATTCGGGAGTTTTCCCAGAGGTTCAAGTCTCGATAGAAATACATTAGGTATTGACAGGAATACATGGAAATGCTTTGAATATGGTAACAGGTTTGCAAACAGAAATATCAGTAGTATATGCACCCACCAAGATGTTTCGTACATTACCCTGAAGTTTTCCGCTTTTCCGTTGGTAATGAAACCCGCAATAACTGTACTGACCGGGAACAAACCTACTGATGTCTCTCCGGTAAGTTTCATATATTCAATATATCCCGTATTCATCGTAAGGAGGGAAATCATTAATAGAAGAATTATTGAAAGGGCAATATTTGCATCGATATGTGAGATTTTCTTCATCTCGATACCTTCAAATCTTTTTATATGAAAAAAGAGCCGGCGACTCAGAAAAATAATTATTGATATAGCAACCAGAAGTGCAAAAATATCGCCGGAAGCCATAATTAAATTATAAACAGGTCCCAGAAAAATTAAAACCCTCCCGGTACCGGTAAGACCGTCAATGACCATCTCAATGCTTCCAAAAATAATTACACAAAATCCCCAGAAGACAAACGCATGGAACAAGCCTATGACAGGTCGACGGAATATTTTTGTCTGACCAAAGGCTACTGTGAGCATTACATTTATTCTCTTTCCAAAGTCTCGTATGGGGAAAGCGGGTCTGGTAAGTCGGAAAAACCTGACAATCCTGTTAATTGAATAAGAGAATACTCCGAATGTAATAAGAAGCGAAATTGCGAATATTATCTGTTTTGTCATTTTGATTTTTTTCGATTTACCCTCCCCAAAAGGGTAATGACTCTTATTTCTTTATCTCTTTTACAGCTTCAACAAGTTTTGGCAGAACTTTCATTGCATCGCCAATGATACCGTATTGTGCAACTTCAAAGATTGGAGCATTTTTATCACTATTAATGGCGACAATATATTTTGATGAGCTGATACCTGCCAGGTGCTGTGTTGCACCTGAGATGCCGACAGCAATATAGAGGTTTGGAGCAATGATCTTACCTGTCTGTCCTGTATGTTCTTCGTGAGGTCTCCAGCCTTCATCCGACACCGGCCGGGAACAAGCTGTTGCCGCGCCAAGAAGTTTTGCAAGTTCAACAAGCGGACCCCAGTTATCGGCCGACTTCATTCCTCTTCCACCTGAAACAACTATGTCTGCATCAGTTAAAAGTATCGTTCCAGATTGTTTCCGGATATCTTTTATTACTGTTTTCAGTAATGATCCGTCAATTTCAGGATTCATATTTTCAATAGTGGCATTGGATGGTGTTTCAATCAGATCAAAGGAGTTCTGTGCAAGGGTAAGTATTTTAATATCAGATTTAATAACAAGGTGAGCAAACGCATTCCCTGAATAAGTTCTTTTATAAACGGTAAAAGGATTAAGATTTAATGGGAGTCTGCTTACTCCGGAACCCACACCTGCTTTAAGACGCACTGATAATCTGGGAGCAATTGATTTTCCTGTATTATTATTCGAGATTATAATAACTGATGCATTTTCTTTTCGGACAATCTCAGAGAGAAGGCTTGCATAAACCTGACTATCAAGAACTGTAAGTTTATCACTATTAACATTTATGATCTTGTTTGCTCCATAATTCCCAAGTCTGATCAGCTCATTCTCATCAACCTTCCCGATTGATACCGCTGTTACCGTGGTATTTAGCATTTTAGCAACGCCAGTTGCATAAGATACAAGTTCAAAAGAAAGTTTCTTGAATTTTCCGTCCCAATTCTCGGTATATACTAATACTGACATATCTTTTAAATTTACTGTTTTTTAACTAATTATCAGATTACTTTTGCCTCATTCTGCAAAAGATCAAGAAGCAGGGCCGGGCTATCAGCATCAATAAATTTGCATGCTGCCCGTGGAGTTGGTTTTTCAAATTCCACAATCTGAGTAAGCGGATCAACCTGTACAGGCTCAACCAGTTTTACTGGTTTTGACCTGGCCATCATAATTCCGCGCATAGCTGCAATCCGGGGTTCCTTAGCTATACCCTTCTGAACTATAGCGACAAATGGTACCGGCACACTGACTACCTCTTTTCCTCCGTCTATTTCTCTGATTATAATAGGTTGTCCATTTTCAAATTTTATACCTGACACGGCTGAAACTGAAGGTATCCCCAGAAATTCAGAAATCATCCCTCCTACTATAGAACCATTGTAATCACTTGATTCTATCCCGCACATAATTACATCGAACTGTTCTTTTTTTATCACTTCTGCAATCTGTGAAGCGACAAACCATGCATCAGATGAAACTGCATTTACTCTAATAGCATCATCGGCTCCGATGGCAAGGGCTTTGCGTATTGTTGGCTCTGAAGCCGCGGGACCAACATGGATAACAGTAACAGATTTTACCCCAGTGGTAGTGTCATCCTTAAGTTCAAGCGCACGGGTAAGAGACAATTCATCCCATGGGTTTATTACCCACTGAATACCGGTAGTGTCAACGGAAGTATTACCTTCGGCAAATTTAATTTTTGTCGTTGTGTCGGGTACATTACTTATACAAACCAGAATTTTCATCTAAACTTGAATTTTAGTTAATTATCTTGTTCTAAATTGTTTAATAGAATCAATCTTGTGTTTTTCAACCTATGAGGCGGCAAATATAATAATTTATCTTCCATTGTAAAATAATAACAATTTAAGATTTAAATTCGCAGTTCCGGAAAAACTGATTCAAATCAAATTAATTAAATTGAACAAACAGGTAAAAATATATAGTGCAGTAGTATTGTCAATGATCTTCTGGTCCTTTTCATTTATCTGGTTCAAGATTGCAAACAAAACATTCCATCCAATCACAATTGTCTTCATCAGGCTTCTGTTTTCAGCAATCCTCATGACAGTTTTTCTGATTCTTACCAATAATTACATGAAGATAAAAAAAGGTGACCGGAAACTGTTTCTTATGCTGGCTCTATTTGAGCCATTCGTTTATTTTCTTGGGGAGAGTTTTGGACTTACGTATGTTTCCGCTACTGTATGTTCAGTATTAATAGCAACAATACCTGTTTTTGCTACTTTAGGCGCCTGGCTTATATTTAAAGAGAGGCTGAAGGCAATAAATTATGCAGGAATAATCACATCATTTATAGGAGTCTTAGTATTTATTCTTAATAGTGACGGTAGTATTTCATTCAATATTAAAGGATTGGGATTACTTTTACTAGCCGTACTGTCTGCTGTCGGTTATAATCTCACTCTAAGCCGTCTGATTGGAACATATTCACCGGTATATATAGTAAATGTTCAGAATTTAATAGGGGCAGTTCTCTTTCTTCCTCTCTTTCTGATTCTCGATTTTAAACATTTTATCTCTATTCCTTTAACTTTTGATATGTTCAAACCGATAATCGAGCTATCAATCTTTGCATCTTGTGGCGCCTTTATACTCTTTGCCTACTCGGTCAGAAATATGGGCATTACAAAAGCAAATGTTTTTTCAAATTGTATTCCTGTTTTCACAGCACTCTTCTCTTTCATTCTTATGGGTGAAAAACTGACTGTTCAGAATCTTGTCGGAATGGCAATTGTAATTGGAGGCCTGTTTATGTCGCAGATGAATGGAACGAATAAGAACATTGATGAAGCTCTGGCATTAACCGGCAAAACTGCCTGATCTACTTCTGATTGTTATATACGGTTCATTAATACAATTTTACACTACCTGCCCGTTTAGATAATTCCTGCTATATTTGGGGCGTATTTATATTTTATGAAAAAAAAGGGCCTGAACTTTATCTTCTTCCTAGTCCTTGCGTCTAGCTCCTTTTCCCAAACCGGAGGCGATAATATTTACGAATTTTTAAACCTTACGCATTCCGGACTTGTCTCATCACTTGGCGGCACAAATATTTCCTTAACTGGGAACAATCTCAACCTGGCGTATCACAATCCTGCTCTGCTTAATTCAGGTATGAATAAAAATCTCGCGCTTAATTATGTAAATTATTTTGCCGGTATCAATTACGGGCTTGCCATGTATTCAAGATCATATCCGGGGACAGGAAATTTCGCAGCAGGTTTAACATATCTCAATTATGGTTCGTTTACCGAGACAGATATCTCAGGAATAATAACCGGCAACTTCAGCGCTGCCGAGTATGCACTTTCATTTATATACTCACGTGAAATTGATTCGCTTTTTACTATTGGTGTTACGTTTAAACCGATATTATCGCAACTCGAAAAATATACTTCATTCGGATTCGCATTTGATCTGGGCGCCTCATATCATAATAGAAGCAAACTTTTTTCTGCAGGTTTGGTTATTAAAAATGCAGGATATCAAGTTACTAGCTATGCAGGCGAACCTCATCAGAAACTACCGTTTGAGATTCAGGCCGGCTTTTCACAAAGCCTGGCTCATGCTCCGTTTCGTTTCTCATTAACCCTCAGGCACCTTGAAAAATTCGACCTCACATATCAATATACTGTACCCGCCATATCAGTTGATCATAAGGTCGAATCGGGTTTTTTGGAGAATGCCATGAGGCATGCTATCGTTGGAGTTGAACTTATTCCACATAAAAACTTCTATTTTAGCGCAGGTTACAACTATCAGAGAAGAAAAGAGTTGCAGATAGAATCAAAAGTATCAACTGTAGGATTTTCATGGGGTTTCGGTATAAATACTTCAGTGCTGAATATCGAGTTTGGAAGAGCAACATATCATCTTGCAGGATCTTCAACTAATGTCTCCCTTATTTTAAAACCTGATCTTTTTTATAGAAAGTACAAGAATTAAACAATCCTTGTCAGATAAAGGTTTATTTATCACCTTTGTAATTATTTTTGCACAGAGCACAGAGCACAGAGCACAGAGCATAGAGCAAGAGCAAACTCTGTGCCATAAGCTCTGAGCCATAATATAGAAACAACTATGGAAAAGAGACTTATTATAGCAATCGACGGTTATTCGTCATGTGGAAAGAGCACCTTTGCAAGACTAATTGCAAAAGAACTGAACTATATTTTTATTGACAGCGGCGCAATGTACAGAGCGGTGACACTCTTTTGCATGAGGAAAAATTATATTAACTATAGAAGTCTGAATACTTCTGCTATTCTATCTGAAATTAATAATATCCGAATAGACTTTGTATTTAATCCGGATCTAAATGAATATGAGACCTTTCTGAACTCGGAAAATGTTGAAAAAGAAATAAGGGGTATGGAAGTGACTGCTCATGTAAGCAAAATAAGTCAGATACATGAAGTACGTGAACGTATGGTCGAGCTGCAAAGGCAGATAAGTGTTTCAGAAGGAATTGTTATGGATGGGCGGGACATTGGCACTGTTGTTTTTCCTCATGCAGATATAAAAATCTTTATGACAGCTTCTCTTGATATTAGGGCTAAACGCAGGCACAGCGAGTTGAAGAATAAAGGAGTAAACATTGATTTTGACGAGATCAAACGAAGCATAATAGCCCGTGATATTGCGGATGAAAACAGAGATATCAGTCCTTTAAAAAGAGCAGATGATGCTATTGTTCTCGATAACAGCAGAATGACTGTGGATGAGCAGATGTTATGGATCAAACAGATCATTAACAATAAAAGAAATGGTAGTTGAAATTGACAAGCGGTCCGGATTCTGCTTTGGGGTCCGGAATGCCGTGGAGATAGCAGAAAAAGCTCTTCTTAAAGGGGAAAAGGTTTTTTCATTGGGCCCTATCGTTCATAATGATAAAGAAGTGGACCGCCTCTCATCTCTTGGTCTTGCCTCAATAGATCACAACCAGTTCAGAATCCTGAAGGATTGCAAAGTTCTGATACGTGCTCATGGAGAACCACCTGAAACATATATGATTGCAGAAAAAAACAATATAACAATAGTGGAGGCTACATGTCCGATAGTAAAAAGACTGCAATCTAAAATCAGGGAGACCTGGATCAAAACGAAAAAGGGTAAAGGACAAGTAGTGATCTTTGGAAAACCCGGACATGCTGAAGTGGTGGGATTGCTTGGCCAGATAAATAATGAGGGTATTCTTGTCTCCGGACCTGAAGATTTCGGTAAGATTGACATCTCGAAACCTGTATTTCTTTTTGCTCAAACAACAATGAGTGTTAAAGAATATAGTAATCTTATAGATATTCTGCGTGCGAAGATGGTGGAAAACGGAATCCACGACCCTGACAAAAACCTGATAATTAATAAAACAATCTGTGGTCAGGTTTCAAACCGTGAGCCTCATCTTAAAGCTTTCGCAAAAAAACACGATACCATAATTTTTGTCAGTGGAAGGGAGAGTTCCAATGGAAAAATGCTCTATTCAGTCTGTAAAAACATTAACCCCGATACACATTTCGTTTCCAGTCGTGAAGAACTTGATAAATCATGGTTCACTGGTAAAAAATCTGTAGGAATCTGTGGTGCAACTTCGACACCGAAATGGCTCATAGAAAACATAAGGGATATCATTTCAAATATCTGACTATTGGAATGTTCCGTCATTTGTAAGGCTTAAAAAATTGTAGTACCTTTGCAGCCTTATTTTACAAAATTTATTTATGGCAAAGATTAAGAAAATTGGGGTACTGACATCAGGAGGGGATGCCCCTGGAATGAATGCAGCTATCCGTGCTGTTGTTCGGACTGCAGTTTATAACGGACTGGAAGTGATGGGCATACGTCAGGGTTACCAGGGTATGATAGAGGGAAACTTTGTACCAATGCAGTCATCAAGTGTCAGCGACATAATTCAAAGAGGCGGAACAATACTGAAAACTGCCAGATGTGAGGAGTTCAGGTCTACCGAAGGCAGAATGAAAGCTTATAATAACCTTAAGGAAGCTCAGATTGACGGCGTAGTGGTAATCGGAGGAGACGGATCATTTACAGGCGCCAGATTATTCAATGAAGAGTTTGATATCCCCTTTGTCGGGATACCGGGAACAATCGATAATGATATTTATGGTACCGATTACACAATTGGTTATGATACAGCTCTGAATACAGTTGTTGAAGCTGTTGATAAGATAAGGGATACAGCCAGCGCTCATAACAGGATGTTTTTTGTTGAAGTGATGGGTGCGGAAGCAGGATTCATTGCTCTCTACAGTGGTATAGCAACAGGAGCTGAAGCCATTATCATCCCTGAAATCAAGGGCGCAGAACAAGACCTGAAAGCAATGATAGAGGCAGGTAACACACGAAAAAAATCAAGCAATATAATTATTGTTGCTGAAGGCCATCAGGAAGGAGGCGCTTTTGCAATGGCTGAGAAAGTAAAAAATGATTTTAAAGATTACGATGTAAGGGTTTCAGTGTTGGGACACATGCAGCGCGGAGGATCTCCTTCTGCAATTGACAGGGTTAACGCAAGTCGTCTTGGACATGCTGCAGTAGAAGCCCTTATCGATGACCAGAAAAGCGTAATGGTTGGTATAATGAATGGGGAAATCACACTTGTTCCCTTCAGGAGAGCAGTGAAACTTCATAAAGATGTTAACCACGCACTAGTGGATTTAGCTAAAATATTGTCTGTCTAGAAAAATTCAATTTATGTCTCCATCAAACGTCTACTTTACAAACCTCAGGGCAAAACCATCACAAAATCTTTTTAAAAAGCTTGAAGCGCTTATTGTTAAAGCCGGAATTGATAAAATTGATTTCCAGAGAAAAATAGTTGCAATAAAACTGCATTTTGGTGAACCGGGAAACCTGGCTTATCTGAGACCTAACTATGCAGCATGTATAGTAAAATTCTTAAAAGCAAAAGAGGCGATCCCATTTCTGACCGATTGCAATACCCTTTATTATGGAAGGCGTTCAAACGCCCCTATGCATATTGACGCAGCTTTTGAGAATGGATATAATCCTCTGACTACAAATTGTCCCGTAATAATCGGAGATGGAATCAAAGGAACAGATTACCGTGAAATTAAATTAAATCTTGAGTATTGTGATGTTGCAAAGATCGGAAGCGCAATAGCAGATGCAGATGTAATTATCTCAATGAACCATTTCAAAGGGCACGAAATGACAGGATTTGGAGGGGCTTTGAAAAACCTGGGTATGGGTTGTGCATCTGTAGGTGGCAAGATGTTTCTTCACTCAGGTTCTTCACCGGAGATATATGATGAAAACTGTACAGGATGCAGAGTGTGCGAGAAATATTGCGCTCACGATGCTATCGAAGTTGGTAGAGACAAGATTGCACATATTGATTATGTTAAATGCGTTGGCTGCGGACAGTGTGTTGCCGTATGCCAATACGATTCTGCCAGAGTTGTCTGGCAAAAATCCTCCGAAACAGTTTGTAAAAGAATAGCTGAATATTCATTAGCTGTTGTAAGAGATAAACCAGCCTTCCATATTAACTTTATTATGAATGTTTCCCCAGATTGTGATTGCTGGGGATTCAATGATTATCCTCTTGTACCTGACCTTGGAATAGCCGCTTCATTTGATCCGGTGGCACTTGATCAGGCATGCGCCGATCTTGTAAAATCAGCTCCCGCGCTCCCAGGGAGCAGGATTTGCAATGATCATACTGAGAGCGACATGAGTGGGGAAGATAAATTCAAGAAGGCGCATCCTGATACTTTCTGGCAGGCCGGACTTGAGCATGCAGTGAAAATAGGTCTTGGGAATACTGAGTATGAATTGGTAACGGTTTAAAAGATTATGAACGCTAAAGTAAGTATTGCCCGTCTTTCGATACTATCCAACACATTGCTTATTTTAATGAAGATGGCAGCAGGGCTGATAAGCGGGTCGGTAAGTATAATTTCTGAAGCAATCCATTCTTCAATGGACCTTATTGCAGCAATTATTGCTTTCTTATCTGTCAGGGTCTCAGATAATCCCCCAGACTCCAGGCATCCTTATGGACATGGTAAAATTGAGAATATTTCAGGTGTTATTGAAGCACTGCTAATTTTTGTTGCAGCTATATGGATAATTGTCGAGGCAGTCAAGAAACTATTTGAAGAGAAAACCGAACTGGAATCTATTGCCCTTGGCTCAGTAGTGATGCTCATATCTGCAATTATTAATTTTATTGTTTCAAGAAGACTATATAAGGTGGCCCGTGCAACAAACTCCATAGCGCTTGAGGCTGATGCACTTCACCTTAAAACTGACGTTTACACATCACTTGGCGTTGCATTTGGCCTTGGTCTTATTATTCTTACGGGAATAAACTGGTTAGATCCTGTTATTGCAATTCTGGTTGCCGTCTTTATTATAAGAGAGTCATATCTTCTTCTCAAAAAGGCCTTCACTCCTCTTCTTGATACTGCCTGGGTTGAAACTGAGATAGAGGAGCTTGAAAAGACATTAGACAGACTGGATGTAAATTACCATAATCTAAGGACAAGGGTAGCAGGAAATTATAGTTTCATTGATATTCATATTCAGATTCCTGAGGATGAATCAGTGGGAAGCGCTCATAAATACTGTGATAAAATTGAGAATGAGCTTACCCGGGTCTATGAGAACCTGACCGTAACAATTCATGTTGAACCCATCTAAAAAATACTTTCAGGTTTTCTTCACTGAAATTTTTGTCCATTTTCTGTATTACCGTATTATTGGATTCATCAACTTTTTACCAAACAATTTTGTTCCTGGTTTAATTTCATCGGTTCCTCTCAAAAGTAATGTATCTCCCTCGGAAAGCTTACCAAATATTTCGATCTTATCGTCCTGACTGATTCCGTTTTTTACATCAATAAATTCGGCTTTATTGTCTTTTAACCGGATGACAAATCTCTTTTCAAGATTGGTTACTACTGCCGATTCCGGAACAAGAAAAGACAATTCTTCACGTTTGAATCTTATTGATGCTGTTGCAAACATCCCTGATTTAAGCTGGTTATCCCTATTTTGATAGAGATACTCCCATATTTCAGTCCTGTTTACCAGGTTTACCGAACCCGATTTGCGTGATAATATAGCTGAATATATTTTGCCGGGTTGGGCATCAACAGTAAACTTAGTAACAGATGTATCTGGAATTGCCATAGTATATTCTTCAGGTACCGGAATCCGTAATCGTAACACTTCAATATTTTCTATTATTAATAATGGTTTGGAATTGTTTGCGCCTACTAATGTGCCCGGGTCAAAATTCCTTTGCGTAATAATTCCATTAAATGGCGCCCTGATTGTAAGGTAATCTTTAAGTTGTGAGGTGGCATTAAGTTTTGACTTTGCAGCTTCCAGTGCTGAACTGTCTGAAAACATAAGGTTTTTTGATTTTTCCATTTCTTCTTCTGCAATTGTTCCGCTTACTTTAGAAGCTTTGAGAAAGCGTTTATAAGCATCTAAACTTGTCCGATATTTTGAATACGCTGCTTGTTTATCCGAATAAACTTGTGCATAATTGGAAATGACTTCAGGTGCATCTAATATTGCCAACACTTCTCCTTTCCTGACGTCGTCACCGATATCTACTTTAAATTCATTTATGTAGCCACTTACTTTAGCATATATTTCAGCCCTGTTAACAGGAGTTAACTCTGCGGGGAAAGTAACCTGTTTATTTATTTGTCCCTTTTTCAAAGAAAATATTGCAACAGAATCAATGTTTGATTGAATTGATTTCTGTTTCTTATTACTTTGAGAGCAGCCGGCGCCCAGCATGCATAAAGTGACTGCTGATAAAAAAAATATGTGTGAGAATTTCATGTGCTGTTAATTATGTATTATTACAAATTATTTTATTGTTTCATAATATTTACTGTTTTCATCTTCAGGGTCAAGTGAAGGATTTATATAAGATTTATCTCCAATCAATCTTTTATACACGAGTGGTAAAAACAAAAGGGTGCTAATTGCAGAAAACAGCAATCCTCCAATTACTGCAATTGCTAAAGGAGCAGTCTGTTCACCTCCTTCTCCCAAACCTATTGCCATAGGGATCATTCCTGCTATCATCGCCAAACTAGTCATCAGTATAGGTCGCATGCGGTTAAATGCACCCATTACGGAATAACCGGAGGAAGGATCCTTTTTCCGGTTGATCTCAGCATTTGTAATAAATAAAATTGCATTCGCATCTGCAACACCTATTGCCATTATAATTCCCATATAAGATTGAATATTGAGAGTCTTTCCGGCAATTAGTAACAATAAAACAGAGCCTGAAATAACAGCAGGTATAATAGATAAAATAGAAATTGATAGTCTGAACGATTGAAAATTAATGGCAAGCATCAGAAAAATCACAACAATTGCAATTAATAAACCTGACTGTAATTCGCTCATTGTCTGGGTCAATAAGTCTGCCTGTCCACGTACTATTATTTTAACTCCTTGCGGTAAATTGTCAAGTGATGCAATAGTTCGCTTTACTTCTTTTACAGCTGTTCCCAGATCTTTATTATGAATATTTGCAGTTATTGTAATAAACCGCTGCATATTAATACGGTCATATTCGCCAGCCACAACAATTTTTTTTAATGAGGCAACATCTCTTAAATAAATCGGATTCCCTGCATTATTAGAAACTGGAATTAATTCCAGCTCGTCTGTTGAGTTTAAGTAGTATTGAGGATATTCTACCTGTATCTGATATGCCGTACCTGTATTTTTATCTAACCAATAATTTGGTTGGGTGAAACGGCTTGATGAAGTCGCAGTCACAATTGATTTACTTATCTGATCAACTGTTAATCCCAACTTTCCTGCCTTCAGGCGGTCGATATCTATTTTAACGCTTGGATAATCGAGAGGTGAAGAAATCTGCACATCTCTTAAAAAGTAAATAGCTTTTAGTTGTTGGTTTAAAGTCTCTGCTATTTTCCTTGTCTGTGAAAAATTCCGCCCAACAATTGCTATTTCAAGCGGATTATTTGACCCAAGATTTAATACCTGTTCAACGAGATCGCCAGGTTCAAAAGAAATGATTGCGCCAGGAATTGCTTTTGTTATTTGATTTCTTAATAGTTCTTTAAATTTTTCGATGTTTATACCTGATTTCTTTTTCAGATTAAATTTGATCACTGATTCCTGCGGGCCGCTGGTCCATAAATAAACTGTGTTAATAGGATAACTGGATGGCTGTGTTCCAATAAAAGCAGAACTTATCTCAATTCTGCCGCCAGTAATACTATCTGCGAGGGCCAGGAGTTTTTTTGTTGCTGTTTCTGTTCGTTCAACGCGAGTGCCAACAGGCATTCGCAACCGTACCTGCGCCTGTCCTGCATCAACTTTTGGAAATATTTCGGTGCCAATAAATGAAAATAATAATACTAATAAACCTATAGATATCAGAAGATAAAACCAGGTTATTGTACCAGGTTTCTTCATCCGTTTTTCCAACCACTCCTTATACCTGTACCTGAACTTATTGAAACGAGTTTCATTCTTTTCTTTAATTTCTTCCTGTTGATCTTTCAGTAACCAACTTGCCACAACAGGAACAAAAGTCAGCGAGAGAATAAAAGATGCGGTCAGAGCAAATCCGACGGAAAGAGATAATGGCATAAACATACCTTTAGGTACTCCCGACATAAATAATGCAGGCGTAAATACAGCAAGGATGCTTAGTAAAATGAGTAATAATGATCCGGCTACTTCAGTGCATCCATCAAGTATTGCTTTTCTCTTAGATTTACCCCGTTCAAGGTGCTGATGAATATTCTCAATAACTACAGTTGCCATATCCACTAAAATACCAACGGACAAAGCCAATCCTCCAAGGGTCATAATATTAATAGTCTGGTTTGCAAGATATAGCATTGTTATACCGGTTAGCAGGGATAGGGGAATTGAAAGAACAACAATCAGTGCACTTCTCTTATTTCCCAGAAAAAGCAATACCATAAGACCTGTGAGTATTGCACCAAGTCCACCTTCAAACATTAAGCTTTTTAAGGAATTAATCACATAACCCGACTGGTCAAATTCATAGGTAACTTTTATGTCATCCGGAATAGCCGCCTGCATATCAGGCAATGCGGCTTTCACTCTCTTTACAACATCCCATGTGGAAGCATCGGCCCGCTTGGTCACAGGAATATAAACTGTACGTTTGCCATTAACCAAAGCATAGCTGGTAGTAACATCAGAGCCAATGGAAACACTTCCAATATCCCTGATATAGATTGAAACTCCGGAACCTGATTGAAGAGGAACATTTTCCAATTCTTTTACATTTTCAACTACAGTATTCAAAGATGTGATTAATGTTTCATCACCGATGCGCACATTGCCCGATGGTGATATGTTATTTGCTTTTGCCAGTGCCTGAACAATTTCATCGGGTGATAAATTATAAGCTCTTACTTTATCAGGATTGACTTTTATAACAACGGTTTTTTGATTTCCACCAAAGGGCGGAGGAGCAGAAACTCCCGGAAGAGTTGCAAACATTGGTCTGACACGGAATAACGCAAGGTCAGAGATTTCGCCCAATGAGCGCGTTGGTGAAGTAAATACCAACTGACCCACAGGTACGCTCCCGGCATCAAACCGGGTTATAAATGGTGGTACTGTACCGGGAGGCATAAATGCTTTTGCACGATTTACATAACCTACCACTTCTGCCAGTGCCTGGCTCATTTCCGTGCCTTCCTGAAATTGAATTTTAATAATTGCAGCACCTTGAATAGATTTTGATTCTACAAATTTTACACCTGTTATGTACAAAAAGTGATATTCATAATAAGATGTTATATAACCTTCCATTTGTTCAGGAGAAAGTCCGCCATACGGCTGAGCAACATAAACAGTGGGTAATCCTAATTGCGGAAAAGTATCGATCCGCATTTTTTTTATAGCAATAACAGAGAAAAACAAAATGGCAATTATTGCTACTATGATGGTAACTGGTTTTCGTAAGGCTCCTTTCAGTAAATTCATCTGTATTCAGTTTACCTGATTTAGAAATAAGTTTAAATCTCCTTTTACTGCTGCTTTATAAAGTAATGCTTTCCATACTCCCATATAATTTGTTTTATATTCAATTTCAGCTTTAATTAGGACATATTCTGCCTGAATAAGGTCAGCATAACTGGCTAACCCGGATTGATACCTTGAAAGAAGAGATCTATAAGAATATCTTGCTGATTCAATTAACACAGGACTCTCCTTTGCTATTGCAAGAACATTGTTTAATGTAGTGTCTGCAATTTCAAGCTGCTTGCGAAGCTGTAAAGAGATAGTATTTAGTTTTTCTGTGTTTGAGCGGATAAGGAATTCCTGTTGCTGCAATTGAGGTCTTATTCTGGCAACCTGCAATAAGGGCAGGCTAAGTTGCAGGCCAACACCCCAGTTATATCGTTCAAAAGACATTCCATCTCTAGATTTTACAATACCACCAAATTGAATATCCGAGCCTCTCGCGTACGTTGTTCCCCAAACGCCCAGAGTTGGCATCATGGTTCTGTTAAGCATCTTTTTTCTGGCCTTGCTCACCTCAGTATTAGAACTGTACAAATAATATAATGTATTTCTTAATGTATCAGTTGATATAAGAAGTGAGGGGAGCTTATTGAAATAGCTGCTATCATCAACAATCATATTTTTGTCAGAACCCAATAATTCAGAAAGTACTATAATTGATTGTTGCTTAATTTTCCTGCTGTTCAATAAATCAATTTTAGCATGTGAAAATTCTGCTTTGAACAATGCACTGTCAACTCCGGGTTTTAACCCATTTGTAACCAAAATTCTTGCCAGAGAAAAATTTGTTTCTGCACGCACATAATTTTCTCTATAAGTCTTTACCAATTCATTCGCTGTCAGCGCATCCAGATAAGCATTAATTACCTTTACCTTATGTTGAAATATTTCATTTTCAGCATCTGCAGTGGTATATTGAAAATTTGCTTTTGAAAAATCTACCTGTGCCTTTCGCTGACCGAAAGTAAACGGTTGCCAGTTTAACAATAAGCTGGCAGCACTCCCAAAAACACCTTTCATATTATTATCCGATGTAGGAGGTCCGCTAATTGGAATAATAAATTGAGGGTAGACCATCCCTGTTATATTGTTGTATGTGGCATGGTTTAACTGATAGGAAGCATCGAGTGATGGAATAAAATTACTTCGGGATATCTCAATTCCTTTCTGTGCAGCTTGTACATCCAACGCTTTTGATTTTAGCAAGGGATAATTTGCTTCAGCCTGCTTAAGTAAATCATGCAGCGAAACGGGTTGTAAATTATTCTGAGCCAATATTGGTAATGACAACAGAAGAAAAGAATATTTAAGCCATTTCATATTACCAAAGCTTTTGTTTTTTCTTAAGTAAACAAATCTGAACCGAATTAGTTTTATATTGAATAGTACTTCAATAATTAAACTATCTGATTTTATCAGGCTGAACTTTCTTCAGATGCCGGAATAAAAACTAAAGGTCATGGCATGAATCTTTCTTTACACTGTGTTAAAGGCTAAATATCTAGTATCTTTATCTCTGTAATTCTTACATTCTTGTAATAATTTAAATCATATATTATGTCACTTACAGAAAGAATATCCAGCGACCTGATAACTGCAATGAAGGCTAAAGATAAAGTTGCTCTTGAGGCGATAAGGGCTGCAAAAACAGCATTTACCCTTGCCAGAACCGAGAAAAGCGG
>JANYIW010000142.1 GCA_025358645.1 Bacteroidales bacterium | reverse complement strand
GGTCATCAAGTATTGCTGCAAGTTTTTCAAGATGCGATGTTCTAAGGAAGAAAGAGATTTCGGAAACAGCCTCACTGGCAAGAATCTCCAGACCTTTGGGATCTACTTTCAGTATTTTTCTTCCACCTTCTTCAACCACATTAACATACTTTTTTGTCAGGATTCTGTAGGTGGTGGAGTCCCTTTCAATCTGAAAAGGTTTCTCGTAAATAAATTCTGCCATATTTCCCGTATTATTTAATTAAAAGTATTTAGAGGATATCCCTGAACTCAAATTTATCTTTAGCTCGTATCCCTTTTGGAGTCATCTCAAGATTGCAGCACTCAACATGTTCATCATGCTGAAAAACTAATATGTAGCCTCCGGCAAGAGCTTCATTGAGGAGTCTTTGTTTTTCTTCAATCGTTTTAAGTGACTCTATATCGTAACTCATATTCCAGATAATAGGAATATGGGCAATTGTAGGAATAAGATCTCCGGTATAAACAAGGGTTTTATCTTTATATTTAATCCGGGGAATCATCAGTCCCGGGGTGTGTCCATAACATATCATGAAAGAAACCCCGGGAAATAATTCTCTTTCTTCCTCCACAAGGTTCAGTTTACTGCTCTTTCCAAGAGGCAATATGTTTTCTTCAAGAAATGAATCTGCTTCACGAAGATTATTTTTAACTGCCCACTCCCATTGCGTACGACTTACATGATATGTTGCTTTTGGGAAAGTCAGTTCAAAATCAGAACCTCCCTCTTTTCTCTTAACGCCTCCCCCGCAATGATCAGCATGCAGGTGTGTCAGGAAAACATCTGTAATGTCTTCCGGTTTGAAACCTCTGTTCTTCAGTCCTTCAATTAATCCTTCACCCCCATGCAGATTGACATGGCGAAAGAACTTCTCATCCTGCTTATCGCCCCATCCTGTGTCGATCAGAATCACATGTCCTGCAGTTTCTATCACCATTGACCGTAGTGTAAGGTCAATGAGGTTATTTTCATTCGATGAATAAACACGCGACCATAATACTTTGGGTACTACACCGAACATTGCACCACCGTCGACTTTGAAATTGGTAATATTAAATAGATGTAATATCATTTTATCTTTCTTCATAAAACACCAGTCAGTTAATTTTTGTTCCGCACAGTTAAAAGATCAATAGATATGTATTCTATAATTCAGGAATACTATTTTTCATCAGGATCTATAGTTCCGGCATACATTGTAACAGAATCGGGAATTGCAATACTGAAATGAGATTTTGCCATTTTCATCATCTCTTCCCGAAGTTTAAGAGTTATATCTATTGCATCACTATATGCATCATCATAGCTCTTTCCTCCTTCAATCAGTTTTCTTTCTTTCATTTCGTTTGTGATTGAATATTCAGTCTCGTCGCATGAAACCTGACCATCAATCCATATCTCTTTTGGGGGTATAAAATGATAAGACAGGTCATTGCCGCTGAAACCAAAGTCGGGATAAATGTTTTTCCGGACCATATATCCATCTACAATCCAGATGGCAATTCCTTCCCGCGAACCCATGGGAATACGATATATATTCTGAATCTGCATACTATCAGGAATTCCTTTGATTTCCTTAATGTTACTGTAGTCAGTAGCAGATACTTTCTTAAGAGAAGCTTCATGTGCCAGGCATATCTCTTCATTTGAATGCCTGATTGTCTGCTCCAGTGATAATGAGGAATCATGAGCAGTGATATATTTCCATCCAAACTTTGCCATAAGGTGACGTTCATTTAGTTCGTGGGCGAGAGTAAGATAATATTCTTCGCATGATATTGCATTATCAATCCATATTTCGCCTTTTGGATTGAACGGATACCTCTGTTCATTTCCACCATAAAGGAATGAACTGAAGATTTTCAATCTTACCTGGTTTCCGTCAACGATCCAAATATCATAATTCTGTACTTTCCCCATATTATACCTATAAACTCCATCAACTTGTTTATGATTTTTGCAACTTATGATTATAAGGCTGCTGAAAAGAACAAGGATAAGTTTTTTCATGGCTTCCAAATTTGGTAATAAATGAATATTTTGAATATGACAAACAAATTTATTGATTTCCAGGCGACTTAGGGCATATTTTTAGTTATTACCGGCGCTAATATATTTTGAGATTGGAATTTTCTATTGCTAAAGCCCACATATTTATCTAATTTAGCAACTAATATTCTTGATCCGGGATCAAATGACTCTTAAAGAAATCGCATTAAAATATAAGTATTCAATAGGTCTGATACTTTTGTTTGTTCTCATTGAAAATGTTTCATTTATAATTGAACCGACATTTTTTGGAAAATTACTGGATTCACTGATCAACCACTTTTATGATCACGAAACGGCGGACTATATTTATCCTCTTGTTATCTGGATAATTGTTTATTTAATAAATGTTATAGGCGGAACTCTTCACCGGCTTTTTAATGGCATTATATATTCGAGAATGTATGCAAACATTGCTATAGAGGTTGTTCTCGATTCAGAATGCCGGGAGGATCAGTTTTCGAAGATGCTTGTCAGAGCAGAACTTGTCAAAGAATATATTACCTTTTTTAAAGAGCGCCTACCGGAAGTAATGTGGCAGTTATCTGCAACAGCAGGAGCAATAATTGCTTTATTCTTTTATGATTACAGAATTGCCCTTGTCTGCCTGACAGTTATTATTCCTATTGCTTATATTAATAATCTGAACCGGGAAAATGTCATAATTCTCCAAAAAGACATCCACGATAATCAGGAAGAACTGTTTCATCTTATAGAAAGCAGAGACACCTCAAAGATTACTCATTTTTATAAGAGTACCATAACACCCAAAACGAAGATTGCCAGATGGAATGCATTTGGTTACAGCACAGTCAAAATATTGCTGATTGTTATTTTCATAGCTGTATTGTTTATATGTGTCGATGTTGATAAATTTACTACCGGAAAAATTTATTCAATTGTTGCATATCTATGGACATTTATAGCATCTACAGACTATTTGCCCGAACTGATGGAAAGTCTGGCTTCCGTTAAAGATCTGAATGTACGATTCAGTACTGAGGGAAGAACCTGAACAATCCGGATATCTTAATTATCAATGATAACTTAGAATAGAAATAACCTTCAATCAAAAACCTATTAATTATGAAAAAAATTCTGTCGGTCTTTTTACTTTCAACTTTTGCTTTTTGTCTGTATGGACAAACCGGAAAAGTTAAAGATGCTCTTACTCTTCCGAGCAAAATTTTAAAAATGGATCGTAAATATGCCATCTATCTGCCTCCTGATTACGAAACTTCCCAGCGTAGTTATCCAGTCCTTTACCTGTTGCATGGGGCTGGTGATGATCAGACGGGTTGGGTCCAGTTCGGAGAAGTTCTGAGAATTACCGATGAAGCGATAAAATCAGGAACCGCGACAGCAATGATCATTGTAATGCCAGATGGCAACACCGGTAAGCGCGGTTATGTTAATGATGTAAAAGGAGAATGGCGTTATGAAGATTTTTTCTTTCAGGAATTCATGCCCTACATTGAAAAGGAATATCGCATAAAAGCTGATAAGAGGTATAGAGCAATTGCCGGGTTATCAATGGGTGGAGAAGGTACTTTCATATATGCCCTGCATCATCCTGAATTATTTTCAGCAGCATGCCCGCTAAGTGCGGCTACTGGTCCCAGAAACATTGATGAATTGAAGGATTACAGATTGTGGCAGGGAGTTGAAGGTATTACAGATGCTGACAAAGAATCCTATTTTAAGCGTTACAGCGTTTTGAACCTGATCCAGAATATGCCAGAGGATCAGAAAAAAGCAGTAAGGTGGTATATTGATTGCGGTGATGATGATTTTCTCTATGAAGGCAATTGTCTTGTGCATATTGCTATGCGTCAGAAAGAAATACCCCACGAATTCAGGATCCGTGATGGTGTTCATAGCTGGACTTATTGGAGAGCATCATTACCAAGCGTACTGGAGTTTGTATCAATGGGATTTCATCAGTTCTAAACGGTAGAATCAGGTTGTATGTGGTGGTGATTTTTTTGCAGACAGTAAAAACATAAGTCTCATCATTATCCTGATTATCTGGTATAAGAACCAGTCGGTAAGCTGAAATAGCCATGTTTTCCGATGAATATATTCCTCTGAGGTCACCTGCCGGCAATCCTTCTCAATGATACCGAGAAGAATTTCCTCAAACATTTCAGCAAACCGGGTATCAAGTATATCTGCATTCATTTCGATACTTCCATAATCGCTGAGGTGGTTCATGTTGTAACTGCCGATTGTGCTCCAGTTTCCATCAACGGTAGCTACTTTAGCATGCAGGTTTGAAGGCAGGTATTCATAAATTTTAATGTTGTTGCGAAGAATAAAATCATAGAGAAAATTAGTTGCCCTTTTGAACACAGGCGCATCCGATTCAGCCGAGAGCACAATTTTAATTTCTACGCCTCTCCTGCTTGCATTCCGAAGGAGCCTGCGTTCATTTCTTCCCGGTAAAAAATAACTTGCAAAAATTGTCATCCGGGTTTGCGCATGTTTCAGGGCAGAACGATAGCTCTTCAGTATTTCAATTTTGTTTCTGTACCAGTTGTTCTGAATGACTTTTAATTTTACATCTTCAGCATATAGTACCGGATGATGTATTGTCTCCCGCGATCGTTCTTTCTTTGATATGAAGGCTTTGTTCCAAAGGCTTTTAAGAATAAAAAGGACATGAGAGCATTCGGGACCCTTTATAAGTATAGCGAAGTCGAGCCATGCTTTTAAACCGTCGTTACCGCGATAACGGTCAGCAATGTTCATTCCTCCAATAATTGCAGTATTGCCATCGGCAAGCAGGACTTTATGATGAAGCCTGAGACTTAGTTGAAAACCTTTTGTTATTAATCCCGGGGAAAACATCCGAAAGAGAACTCCTGCTTCTTCAATCTTTTGTATCAGGTCTTTAGGAAAACTACTGCCACCATAAGCATCAAGGAGAAAATAGACTCTGATACCTCTCTTCGAAGCTCTTATAAGTGCATTTATAATACGCCTGCCTGTTTCGTCATCATCAACAATATAAGTTTGAAAATGGATATATTGTTTTGCTTCGTCTATCACCTTTTCACTCGCAGCAAAAAAATTTTCTCCGCTTCTAAGCAGTTCAATGGAATGTCCGCCTTTGTAATCGTGTCTTGAAGGAATTTGCATAAGACCTGCTGACGTTTATATATCAGACACAAAGATAGAACAATATTTTTTTTACTCCACTTCTCCCGTGAGGAAAGTTGCCGCCATCAGAGGAAGGGGTTTTTGAACAAAATCGAATGAGAACAAAATATTTTTACTATTTTTAAACTTAATTTTCAAAGATAATAAACCATGAACAGGAGAAAAATGATAGGACGAATTGCAGGTGCAGCTGTTGTAACAGCAGCCAGCCCTTTAAACTCCGTTTTTGCAGGAGTTGAACTAAATCCCACCCGGCTGAAAGGAAATATTCATCACTCAGTAAGTCAATGGTGCTATAGTGATATACCTCTGGAAGATTTTGCCAGGGCATGTAAGGAAATGGGTCTGGAATCTATTGAACTACTGGGCCAAAAGGATTGGGCAATAGTAAAAAAGGCCGGACTCAAATGCGCCGTAGGCTATGCAACAGATTGGGGAATTCCCAAAGGATTTAACCGTCTCGAAAATCATGAAAAGCTGTTAACTGATTTTGAAACCATGATACCTTTAGCGGCAGCAGCAGGTGTTCCAAACCTGATCTGTTTCTCTGGCAATCGTGAAGGACAGAATGATAGTGAGGGAATGATAAATTGTGCGAAAGGGTTACGCAAACTTATGCCTTCAGCTGAAAAACATGGTGTGACAATCATCATGGAACTTCTGAACAGCTACGGTCACAAAGATTATCAGTGCGATAAAACGTCATGGGGGTCAGCGCTTTGCGAAATGGTAGGATCAGAAAGATTTAAGCTGTTGTATGATATTTATCACATGCAGATTATGGAAGGTAACATTATTGATACCATTACAAAATACAGCCCATATATAGGTCATATTCATACAGGAGGCGTACCCGGAAGAAACGAACTTGATGATACACAGGAACTCTATTATCCGGCAATTATGAGAGCGCTTTTAAAAACAGGATACAAAGGATTTGTTGGTCAGGAATTTGTCCCGTCTCAAAAAGACAAACTTGAGTCCCTGCGTAAGTGCATCCTTATATGTGATGTGTAAAATGAGAGTACACTTCATTGCCATCGGTGGGGCCGTAATGCATAACCTGGCAATTGCTCTTCATAATAAAGGGGATATCATCACAGGTTCGGATGACGAGATCTTTGAACCTTCCAGATCGAGACTGGATAAGTATGGCCTGCTTCCAGCTAAGTGGGGTTGGCACCCTGACATCATTACAAAAGATATTGACACAATTATCTTAGGGATGCATGCGAAATCTGATAACCCGGAACTCATTAAAGCACGTGAGCTTGGGATTAAGATTATGTCATTCCCGGAATTTCTTTTTGAGCAGACAAAAAATAAAAAAAGGATAGTAATCGCCGGCAGTCATGGTAAAACTACTACCACTGCAATAATAATGCATGTTTTCAGAGTTTTGGGAATAAAATCAGATTTTATGGTGGGATCCCAGATTGATGGATTTGAGACTATGGTCGGGTTATCAGATGAAGCTCAGATTGCTATTTTTGAAGGAGATGAATATCTTACATCAGCGCTTGATAAAAGACCAAAGTTCCATCTTTATATGCCTGATATTGCTGTGCTTAATGGCATCTCATGGGATCATGTGAATGTATTTCCGACTTTTGAAAACTATATTGATCAGTTTAAAGTATTTGTTGAAAAAATTTCTGACGGAGGATCTTTGATTTACTTTGACGGTGACGCTGAGGTAAAAAAAATTGCTTTTGAATCGGGAAATAATATCAAAAAAATCCCATATAAAGTTCATGGTTACTTTCAAAATAAAACTGGATTCTTTGCAGCAACGCATAACAGAATTGTTCCTGTAAAGATATTCGGAGAGCATAACATGCAAAACCTCTCTGCTGCCCGCGAGGTTTGTCTTGCCATCGGAGTTTCAGAAGATGATTTTTATGAAGCAATTAAAAGTTTTGAGGGGACCTCCAAGAGATTGCAGAAACTGAAAGAAACTAAAAATGGGCTGATATATCTTGATTTTGCACATTCACCTTCGAAGGTGAAAGCAACTGTTGAAGCAGTTATTGCAAGGTATCCCGGAAGAGAAATCATCGTTTGTCTTGAGCTTCATACATATTCAAGTCTTAACAGTGACTTCCTTCCTCTTTATAAGGGAACTCTCGCAAATGTAACGGCTGCTTTTGTCTATTTTAATCCTCATGCAATTGAAATTAAAAAGCTGAAACAACTCTCAGTAGAAGCTGTAGGTAAGGCTTTTGGAGGGGAAAACATAAGAGTATATGATAACTCTGTAGAAATGTTTTCTTACATGAAGGCTCAAGACTATACATGTCCGGTTTATCTGATTATGAGCTCAGGAGATTTTGACGGATTTGACTTTAAAAGGTTAGTAGAATAGCTGAACTTATCCGAGCGAATATTTTTAGGCCAAAATATTTTGAAGTTCAAAAAAAACATCCTTTCTTTGCATCCGCATTTTAAAGTTCTTTATATGGTCCATTCGTCTAGTGGTTAGGACGTCAGGTTTTCATCCTGTTAACAGGGGTTCGATTCCCCTATGGACTACGATTAACATGTTAAGTGGTTAAATATCAGTATTTTAACTCTTTTTTATGACAACTGAGTTCAACAACAACCTGTTTAAACTCACGATCATAAATTCTTCTTTTCATATTCCTTCAGGTTAAGATTTTTGGCTTAACTTACTGTCCCGATAAAGGTAGCACTTCCACC
>JANYIW010000380.1 GCA_025358645.1 Bacteroidales bacterium | reverse complement strand
GATGATTTTTTTGATCTCCCTCGTTTAAAAGAATTATCTCCTGATCCTGAGGCTGATATTAATTTAATCATCGGACCGGGAGCTTCAATTGCAGGATGGAAAGGCTTGCTTGTATATATTGACATCCCCAAAAATGAGATACAATTCAGGTCACGGGCAGGCAGCATTACAAACCTTGGTGCAACAGATCCAGCTGACGCAAAAGAAATGTACAAGCGTTTTTATTTTGTCGACTGGGTTGTGTTGAATAAACATAAGCATAACATATTACCTCAAATTGATATTATTATTGACGCGCAAAATCCGGGAAAACCTTTCTGGATGAGCGGGGATCTTCTTAGGAATTCATTATCAGTAATGAGTCATAATTTATTCCGGGTGCGTCCATGGTTTGAACCTGGTGTTTGGGGCGGCTCCTGGATCATGAATTATATTGAAGGTCTTAATAAGGATGTATCAAATTATGCCTGGTCATTCGAATTGATTGTCCCGGAAAATGGCCTGCTGTTTGAGAGTTCAGGGAAAATGCTCGAAGTGTCATTCGACTTCCTGATGTTCCAGGAAGCGAAAGCAGTTCTTGGCGACTGCTATAATCGGTTCGGTACAGATTTCCCGATACGTTTCGATTTCCTCGACACATCTGACGGAGGAAATCTTTCTGTCCAATGTCATCCCCGTCCGGAATATATGAAAAAACATTTCGGTGAGGACTTTACTCAGGAGGAGACTTATTACCTACTTGATACTAAAGATAACGCAGTTATATATCTTGGTTTTCAGGAAGGTATCATTCCATCAGAATTCAGAAAAGAACTGGGTGAAAGCATTAGCAAATCAAAACCTGTCGACATTGAGAAGTTTGTACAGAAACATAAGGCTTCAAAACATGATTTGTTCCTGATTCCTTCCGGTACCATACATGGATCAGGTAAAAACAATCTTGTGCTGGAAATAAGCTCCACTCCGTATATATTTACCTTCAAAATGTACGATTGGCTCCGGCTTGATCTTGATGGAAAACCAAGACCTTTAAATATCAGTCGAGGAATGGATAATCTCTTTTTCGATCGTAAAGGTGATTATGTGAAGGAAAAATTAATTTCAAAACCGGTTCTTCTGGATAAAGGTAAAGACTGGCAGCTCTACCATCTACCCACCCATGAAACTCATTTGTATGATGTTCACAGATACCATTTTAAATCGGTTATTGAGATAGAAACTAAAGGTAAATGTCATGTCTTAAATCTGGTAGAAGGAGGTAGTATACTTGTTGAAACGGCGAATGGTTTTTCACAACGATTCAATTACGCTGAAACTTTTGTGATTCCTGCTGCAGCCGGTAGTTACAGAATAAAAAATGAATCCAATTCTGAGGCAATTATTGTCATAGCATTCGTTAAATAATGTTCTATTTGTATTTTTCATCCTTTGCTTTTAATGACAAAAAGTTATCTGGCATTGGTGATTCAACAGTAATCATATCGCCGGTGCCCGGATGCGGAAATGAAAGTGACCAGGCATGAAGTCTTACACGCCGGATAAAATCAGTTGAAGCACCATATTTGCGATCCCCCACAATCGGACAACCAATATCTGAAAGATGTACTCTAATCTGGTTTTTACGTCCGGTTTCAGTGCTTATATCCAGGAGTGTATATTTATCTATATTTCTTATGGTTTTAAAATTTGTGATTGCAAGTTTGCCTTTTGTCGCATCACTTACAGAATGCATCTTCATTGCATTATCTTCAACCAGCCAGCTTTTTATAGTGCCTTCAGGATTTTCAGGTTTCCCTTCAACTAATGCATAATAATGCTTTTCTGTTTTTTCCCATTTCTCTTTTATTACATCCATTGCCTTTTCCGATTTAGCCAGTAAGAGTACTCCCGAGACTTCTTTATCAAGTCTATGTACAACATAAGTCCTTACTGACCCTTTACTCAGATTCTTTAAAAACTCTGATATAATCCATTGAATACTTGTACTCCCATCGATACTGGATGTATTTATACCTGCAGGTTTATCAATAACAATAACGTGCTGGTCTTCATATAAAACAGGAAAAGGAAGACTGGCTTTTGTTGCAATTCCGGCTCGTGGGCCGAAATCAACAGTATCCCCCGGACTCAATTGGTATGAATGCAGAGTGATTGAGGTATTATTCACCCTTACAGTTCCGCTCTGTAATAATTTTTTTATCCGGGTCCTTGGAGAACCAGGATGCCGTTCAGTAAGGAATTCGAATAGTGTCTGTGATTTATTTATAGTTGTTTTCAAGCAATTCAATGTTAATTATTCACCCTCCGAATATATAAAAATATTACTTGTCTGGTTATCCTGTTTTTCATATATTGCTAAAATATCTGGCTGATCAAATATTTTATAATAACAACCGTATGAGCAGATTCAGAATTTTACGGATAGATCATATTGATCCTGTAGTTGTTGGAAGAAAAAACAGGCGTATTTACACAATCTATGGACTTATTCCTTTTCTGATTTTAATGACAGTTAATATGGGACAGTTTTTAGGGATTGGTTTCCCTGCCAGACTTGCTATCATAATTCTATTTTTTGTCCTTGCCTATTTTCTGCTTATGAAGAAGGTAAGGTCAAACATAGACAATATAAAAACTATTGGTGAACTTGAGATCACTCAAACATGTTTAAAACAGAGGATTGGTGATTCCTTAACTGAGTATAAATTTCAATATATTAAAGAGTTAAGAATAACCAGGCATATCCCCGCAACGAGAGTCAGAGAGAGCAAAAGCGGATATTTTTCGTATATATTGAAAATCATTTTTCATGACTCTGCCAATGAATCAATTGTGGTTTCCGACAGATCGGTTGATCATAATCAAAAAATAAGTATATATAGATACGATGAAGACGCTTAAAAAAATCGTACCTTTTGATGTTATAATAGAATTGTAAGTGTTATGAAATATAAAATGAAAATTAAGGCAATTATTACAGGAGCAACCGAATGGTATGTGAGCGCGTTCTTATGATAAACAATGAATTAGCGATTATTAAAACTTATACTAAAAATTCTAAATAAAATAATTCTTTATGAACCAATCTATTCCATCGACAAAATCTGATTTCTGGACAGGATTAGTCCGGATGACAAAAAAAGTTTTAAAATGGGTCCTGTTACTGATTGTAATTATTGGGACTATCTTCATTTACTGGAAATATTTCTATACCTATAGTGAAGGTTATCGCGCGGGGTTATTGCAAAAATTTTCTCACAAGGGCGCTATTTTCAAGACCTATGAAGGAGAAATAATATTGAGTAGTGTGTCGAGCAACAGGGATGTAGCAATTGCATCAGAAAAATTTCTTTTTACAGTAACAAACAAGTACTTGATAAGGCAATTTGATACTCTCCAGGGAAAGCCGGTTATTGTACATTACAGACAGAAGAATGCACCCGTATTCTGGCGCGGTGATTCGCCTTATCTTGTTGACAGTGTAAAGGTTAGACGATAACATCTATTTCATTAATGTTTCCAGTCCGGCTAAGCAATGCTTTAATTGCCTGATTAAAAATAAGGTGAGTCTTGTCAAATAACTAAAACTTGAAACTTGAAAAAAATGAAAATAAAATTGAAATTAATTACAGTGATTTTATTGTTATCAGGCTTTTATACAATGTCGTTCAGCCAGATAACTGATGCTGAAAAGAACTTACGAATCCAGCATGCCGATTCAATCCAGGGATGGAAAAAAGGTGGCGTATTTTCCTTAAACCTTGCTCAGACCTCACTAACCAATTGGGCAGCAGGAGGATCCAATTCCTTTGCAATAAATGGTCTTATGAGCGCTTATGTCAACTATAAAAGAAATAAATATGTGTGGGTCAATTCCCTTGATGTTGGATATGGCCTTCTGAAACAAGGGGGTTCCGGTTATATGAAAACCGATGACAAATTCGATTTTCTATCAAAATATGGATATGGAGCGTTTAAAAATTTCTATTACGCCGCTCTGTTAAATTTCAAAACGCAAATGGCTCCCGGGTATAAATATCCGGATGTAACAAATAAGATCTCTGATCTTTTTTCTCCAGCATATCTTATAGTTGCACTTGGACTTGACTATAAACCTTCGGATCATTTCAGTGCATTTATTGCACCTCTCACAGAAAAAATCACTTTTGTTACTGATCGGAAGCTTTCTGACGCCGGATCATTCGGAGTAAAACCGGGTCATAAAACACTAAGTGAGTTCGGCGGATACGTAAGAGCTATCTACACTAAAAATGACTTTAAAAATGAAATTCTTAAAAATGTTACTTTTACTACTAAGCTTGACCTGTTCTCCAACTATACCCATAAACCACAAAATATTGTTGTTAACTGGGAAACATTAATAGCGTTTAAAGTGAATAAATTCCTCTCTGCTAATATAAATACTCAGCTTATCTATGATGACAAGATATTGATTCCAACTGACAGAAACGGAAATGGGACTATTGAACCCGGAGAAGGTGTCAGATCAAAAATTCAATTCAAAGAAATTCTGGGAGTAGGCTTTTCTTATAATTTTTAATAAAAATAACGTAAACCTGAAATCATGAAATTAGTTGATGAATTTAAAACCTTTGCAATGAAGGGCAATTTTGTTGATATAGCAGTTGGTATTATAATTGGAGCTGCATTTGGTAAAATTGTTTCTTCTGCTGTGGGTGACATCATCATGCCTCCACTGGGATTGCTAATTGGCGGTGTAAACTTTACCGACCTGAAAGTAATACTTAAAGCAGCTGTAGGAACAAACCCTGCGGTTACCTGGAATTATGGTAACTTTTTACAGGCAACTTTTGATTTTCTGATTATAGCTTTTGCTGTATTCCTTGTTATTAAAACAATAGTTGCTGCAAAGAAGAAAGAAGAAGTTGTAGCTCCAGCACCTACAAAAGAAGAAATCCTTCTTACAGAGATCCGCGATTTACTGAAGAAATAAACGCATAAGATAAATTTACCCGATTAAATTATAATTGCCCTCTTATGAAATACAAGCTCCTGCCTGTTGTTTTGGCAATTTGCCTGTTATCAGTAACATACCGGCATTCTGTTGCCCAGAGTCAGCCAGC
>JANYIW010000377.1 GCA_025358645.1 Bacteroidales bacterium | reverse complement strand
GAATTCGATATAAAGGCATCCGGATGGGATGAAAACCCCATACATCATGCACGATCAGAAGCTATTGCAAAGGAAATGCTGCGCCTGCTTCCCATAAAGAAAGAAATGAGTGCAATGGAATTTGGCGCTGGAACCGGGATATTAAGCTTTATGTTAAAAGATTTTTTTAATGATATCATTTTACTGGATAGTTCAACAGAAATGGTGAAAGTAGCCAATAAAAAGATCGATGCCGCCGGTATTAAAAATATGAAAACTATTGTCTTTGATCTCGAACATGAAACTTATTCAGGAAAACCTTTTGATATGATTTTCACTCAAATGGCGCTTCATCATGTAAATGATATTGAAAAGTTATTTGGCAAATTCCATAAGACACTAAATCCCAATGGATTCATAGCAATAGCTGATTTATACTCTGAAGATGGCTCGTTTCATGAAGAAGGATTCTCTGGTCACAAAGGATTTAATATTGAGGATCTTACCCTGACTTTAAACAAATGTAACTTTCAGGTATCTTCTGTTGTACAATGTTTTGTGATTGACAGAATAATTTCTGAAGAAGTAACTAATCAATACCCTGTTTTCTTGCTGATTGCAAATCGTATTAGCTAAGAAAATATTTATTCGTTCCCTGAGAAATACACTAAAGCGGTAATCAATGCTGCAGAACTATGCCTTGTAAAAAAAACAATCAATAAGCAACCTGAATTTAAAGTAACTTATTCAATACAAATATGAAAATGAAAATCGCGGTACCAATTACATCAGATAAATATATTGATAGCCACTTTGGCCAGTGTGAATCTTATGGAGTCTATACAATATCAGAGAAAAATGAAATAACCGAAGTTAAAACTATTAAATCTCAACAAGGCTGCGGCTGCAAATCAGACATCGCTTCTGTTTTGGCATCGGATGGGGTGGAAGTGATGCTGGCCGGAGGTATTGGTGGTGGTGCAATTAATGTATTTAAGAATAACGGTATAGAGGTAGTACGTGGTTGCTCAGGAAAAGCGGATGATGTAGTTAAACTATTTATAAAAGGCCTGGTTAAGGATAGCGGAAGTAGTTGCAACCAGCATGAATCACATCATCAGAATGGACATGAATGCAGTCACAACTGAGGAAAGACTCATAACCAAAATTTGCTAACAGAAATAATTTCTAATTTAATTCCTTTGCAATAGCCATGGCTGCAATTGTCCCATCAGCTACGGCAGTTGTTATCTGTCTGTACTTTTTACTGGTAACATCCCCGACAGCGTAGATATCCGATATACTTGTCTGCATATTTTCATCAGATATAATATAACCCCACTGGTCTAGCTTTAAATTATCTTTGAATAGTTCAATATTGGGTTTCATCCCAATAAATATAAAGACACCATCGCTGACCAGTTTTGTTATTTCACCTGTAATCATATTTTCAATTTCAGTAACCATTTTATCACCGTCTTTTTCAAAAACTCTTGGTTCACTGTTAAATATGAAATTCATTTTAGGGTTTGCAAATAACTTCTCCTGTGCTTTTTTATTGGCAGTAAACTTCCCGAACTGATGCACAATTGTCACTTTACTTGCAAAACGGCTGATGAAATCTGATTCTTCAACCGCAGAATTTCCTCCACCTATTACCACAACTTCTTTGTTATCGAAAAACTTAGCATCACATGTTGCACAATATGAAATACCCTTCCCTTTAAGCGCTTTTTCGCCAGAGGCTCCGGTTGAGTTTGGTGTTGTTCCTGTGGCAATTACAATTTTTTTTGCTCGAATTGTCTCAAATTCATCAATTACAATCTCTTTTTTTGTCAGATCAACTTTTGTTACATCTACAGCTACTTTATAAACGGTACCACAAAGTTTTGTCTGTTCGCTCATATTATGAGAAAGCAGGTAACCTGCCTGTGGTTCAATAAAACCAGGGTAATTTGAAACTTCATGAGTTGTTGATACTTGTCCCCCGGGCAATGCAATATCAACGAGCACAGTGTTTATTTTCGATTGACAAAGGTATAACCCCGCTGTCAGTCCACCCGGACCTGCACC
>JANYIW010000151.1 GCA_025358645.1 Bacteroidales bacterium | reverse complement strand
AGTTGTAAATGCAGGAAGGGTGATTGTGTTTAATGAATTACCTATAGTTACTCCTGCTGTAGATGAACCGGTATTAATATTAGTCACAAAATTTGAACTGCCATTCAGGTTAACTGCTCCGCCTGATACTGATGCCCCCGTTGATCCTGTCAGTAATCCTGCAGAGGTAATTGTACCGGTACCTGTTGTATAAATATTACCGGTTGTTGTTACTGCATCTCCCAGTGTTGTCGGAGAAAGTATTGTTCCAATGCGGCTCCAGTAACCAAGAATACCTGTTGTCGGAGGGGTTGATGTCAAACCACTTGTCCCACCAGTATAAACTCCTGAATTTGCAGTTAAGCCAGTTAATGTCAATCCCACAAATGTTGGGGAGGCTCCATTGTGAATATTCTGTGGCGTGGAAAGAGTGATGCTTCCATTGCCATTGGTAACATTAACCTGGTTTGCTGTGCCTGTCAGCGTTGTCTTTGTTAGGGTATTGCCTGTGGTATTACCAATCAGCAGTTCACCGTTTACATAACTGCTCTGTCCTGTGCCCCCATTTACTACCGGAAGTACATTGGTGACCTTCGTGGTAAGATCTATTGTTCCATTGGCTATATCTGCATTGGCAACCTGTCCATAGGTCGGAGCCCCTGCCGGATTACCATGAAGTAATGTCGTTGTTGTTCCTGCTAATCCCTGAACAATTGCTGTTCCGTTTGATATCACTATTGACTGTCCTGCAAGTGCTGCTCCTGAATTGGTCCCTCCATTTGTTATCGGCAGTACACCCGTAATCCTGGTGGTCAGATCGATTGTACCGGGGGTAATATCGCTGTTGGTAAGAAGTCCTGTGGAGAGTACTCCGGTTGCATTATTGTGAACCAATCCTGCCGATGCAAATGCAGGAAGCGTTATCGTGTTTGCTGAATTTCCTATTGTTACTGCTCCTGAAGTGGTTCCAGTATTAATATTAGTCACAAAATTTGAACTGTTGTTAAGATTTATCGCTCCTCCAGATATCGTTGCCCCTAAACTTCCTGTAAGTAACCCCGAAGAGGTAATGGTTCCTCCCACTGTTGTATAAATATTCCCTCTGGTTGTTACTGCATCTCCAGAATTTGATGGAGATAATATTTTCCCGATATCATCCCGTGACCAGTATCCAATTGTCCCAGAATTTGGTGGCGCCGATGTTAATCTACTCAGACTATTTGTATAGACTCCTGCGTTCGGACTTAATAAACTAACTGTCAACCCATCAAATGTCGGTGTTGCTCCAGTATGTATATCCTGTGGCGTTGACAGAATTATGCTTCCCAATGCATGAGTAACTGATATTCTATTTAATGTTCCAAATAATGTTTTGTACTCATTTTCACTTCCGGCTCCATTCATCCCAAGCAGTTGATCAGGCCCACCAAGAGTTGCGGATCCCATAACAGCTTTCCATCCCCCGTCATAGTACCAGAATGATTTGGTATTGGTATCATAAACCAACAGACCTTGCGCGGGAGATACAATTGCTGTACGCTCTGTAGTTAACATTCGTGGCGCCAGAAATCCTCTGAGCGTCGATTGCAATTCCAGAATCGATGATGGTAGAGGAGTAATAGATACTTCGCTGATCCCAACCCCCTGTCCAAATGATTTCTGGCCACCGATGCTCCCAAATAGCATCACTATGAACAATACGATTCCGGAAGGCGTAATAAATCTGAGCCTTCCTGATGATGTGTTTCGTGTCGTTTTCATACTATACCTCCTATGTTGTGAAATGTCTTTTTGTCTTAATAGTCTTGACGCTTTGCTGTCTAAAATGTCTTAATGTCTTAAATGTCCTGCGGTCTTGCGGTCTTTTTATCATTGCGCCGTCGTGGCTTTATACCCTTACCATATAATACAAAAACACCACAGCCCGATCTCTTTTCTTTTTTTTTTAAAAAGATCGATCAATGTTAAATTTTATATTTTGTGTCCGCTATACCAAATATAGACGGATTCAACTAATCACTTACTTCAAGACAATATATTATTAACCATGGTTGCATTGCTCTAACCATTTAATAATAAGCTAAAGGTAGAAAATAGTTCTAATTACTTAGACATAGAAGGGAATAATTGTTTGGAGATATTAAAGTCTTGAGGTCTTGCAGTCTAAATGTCTTTGAAGTCTTTGAAGTCTGCACGTCGAGCGAAGCATAAAGACTAAAAGACAGCGCAGCGTTAAGACTATTTAGACAGCGCAGCGTTAAGATCTTTTTATCCTTTTTAGCTTTTGCATTCCTGCCTACCGGCAGGCAGGTTGCATTTTATCTTGTTTTAAACTTTCTCCTTGATTTTAAACTACCTATTAACATATTCTTTTACCGTATCATAAATAATATTCGCCGTTTCAATCACTTTCCCAATTTCCTTGTTGGATGGGAGAAAGTTGCTTCCTCTGACAGGGTAGCGGTTATCTTGATAATAATCTGTTGCAATTTCACATTGTTCCCTGATGTCATTATCAAATTCTATTTCATTTTTAACAGCTTCCAATAATATAGCCAAATCATGGGTTCGTGTTATTGACAGGTTTTGTCAGTAACTTGTTTGGCATATAGTATTTTACCTTTAGTTGTTAATTCTTCATAAAATTTATCTCCGATATTGATCCTGTATTTAATATGATCTTCATTATCAACAAGCAGGTCAATTTCAATTTTATTTTCCCATTT
>JANYIW010000129.1 GCA_025358645.1 Bacteroidales bacterium | reverse complement strand
ACCAAGCTATTTCCCCACCCTGCGGTTATATAATTCCTGCCAGTTCTCAGTTCCTGAGTCAGCTGCCGGTTGACTCTTATCAACAGCTTTTCTTTCAAGTTTTATAATAGCCATTTCACGGATTCCTCTGGCAACTCCTTTTGCATGAGTTGCAATATCAACAAACGCAATAAATCTGTTAATTTTATGAGGTATTATCTGGGGCGTAGTTACAAATCCTACATCTTCCTTGCGTAATGTAAAATTATCATGTGTAGCTTCCCATACATCAACATAATATACAAATTGATCGAGATTGGAAAATACCGCAATCCCGCCTGCATCTGCAAAACCTTCATCAACCTTGTTAGTCTGCGCATCCCAATCGGTTATGGAGGAGTAGAGAATTATATTTGCGCCCGGAATAAGAGCATCAGTATAATATTCCCGAACCTCAATTTCCAAAAGAGTTGGTATCACAACGTTAAATGTGAGGCTTGCCAAATCCGAACGTCCGCTTTTAGAAGTCGCAGTTAATGTAATTTTATACGAACCTGTTGAACTAAAGGTATGTACCGGATTACTTTCATTTGACTTGTATCCATCGCCAAAATCCCATTCAAAATTGTCACCATTTTGAGAATTGTTGTAAAAAGCAACGGGCTGACCGACAATTGGTTCCTTTATATCAGTAGAGAAAGAAGCTACCGGGGTTTTTACACAAGAGAAGAGAATTAGCGGTAGAGCCAGAAAAATGTAGATTATCCTTTTCATATGTCGATTATTAATTGTTCAATTTATAATTACAATAAGTTCGTTTCAAATAGCGTGCCACTTTTCTACAGAGACAATTTTTCAGGCAATTTGTTGCATCCTTTTTTTACTTAAGTTGAGATTAAGGGTGATTTTTATTGTTACTGATTTTTTATAAAATTATAATTATCTTTGCACTCCAATAAAATGAAGTGTTCAGAATGATAAAGATAACTTTTCCTGATGGATCCGCAAGAGAATACAACAAAGGAATCAGCAGTCTTGATGTCGCGGAACTGATTAGCCCCAGGTTGGCTAAGGAAGTATATGCAGCCACAGTAAATGGGGAGATATGGGATCTCATGAGACCAATTAACAGCGATGCAACACTGAAGCTCCATAAGTGGGAAGATGCTGAAGCAAAACATGCATTCTGGCACTCTTCAGCCCACCTTATGGCTGAAGCCCTGGAGTCTCTATATCCGGGTATGAAGTTTGGAATTGGTCCTGCTATCGAGAATGGATTCTATTATGATGTAGATCCTGGCAATGATAAAGTAATCACTGAAGATGATCTTCAGACTATTGAGAATAAGATGAAAGAGCTCGCCGCCATGAATCTTACATATAGCAGGCGGGATATAAGTAAAAAAGAGGCTCTTGATTTTTTCTCAAAAAAGGGCGATGAATATAAAACTGAACTTATAAGCGAGCTTACAGACGGTACTATTACATTATATACACAAGGCAATTTCACGGATCTCTGCAAGGGACCACACCTTCCTTCTACAGCGCCATTAAAGGCTATTAAGCTTTTGAGTGTTGCAGGTGCATACTGGAGAGGTAACGAGAACCGAAAGATGCTTACAAGAATTTATGGCATCACCTTTCCAAAACAGAAGCTGCTCGATGAGTATCTTGTATTTCTTGAGGAGGCAAAAAGAAGAGATCATCGCAGAATCGGTAAAGAACTTGAACTATTTACCTTTTCACCAAAGGTGGGAATGGGTCTGCCATTATGGCTTCCGAGAGGGTCAGATATCAGACAGAATCTTATAACATTTCTTACAAAAGAATTAAGGAAAAGAGGATATAAGATTGTCACTACACCACACATTGGAAATGTCAACCTTTATAAGACATCAGGTCATTTTGAAAAATATGGCGCTGATTCATTTCAACCCATTTCAACTCCTCAGGAAGGCGAACAGTTTATGCTCAAACCAATGAACTGCCCTCACCACTGTGAGATCTATAATGCAACCCCTCACTCCTACAAGGATCTGCCTTACAGAATGGCAGAATTCGGAACAGTTTACAGGTACGAACAGAGTGGTGAATTACATGGACTTACAAGGGTCAGAAGTTTCACACAGGACGATGCTCATCACTTTTGCAGACCCGATCAGTTGAGAGAGGAATTTAAAAGCATTATCGACCTTATATTATATATATTCAAGATTCTGAATTTCAATAACTTTACAGCTCAGGTTTCTTTACGTGATCCCGCCAACAAACAGAAGTATATTGGTTCAGACGAAAATTGGGAAAAAGCAGAGCGGGATATTATTGAGGCCGCGGCAGAGAAAAATCTTGAGACAACTGTAGTTATCGGTGAGGCAGCTTTTTATGGTCCGAAACTCGATTTTATGGTAAAAGATGCAATCGGCAGAAAATGGCAGTTAGGTACCATTCAGGTTGATTATAACCTGCCTGAGAGGTTTGAGCTTACATATAACGGTAATGACAATCAGAAACACAGACCGGTGATGATTCACAGGACAATCTTCGGATCGATGGAAAGGTTTGTTGCCGTATTAATTGAAAATACAGCCGGTAAATTTCCACTCTGGCTTGCACCTGAAAAAGCAGTCATTTTACCAATAAGTGAAAAATTCAATGATTATGCCGGAAAAGTTTTGGAAATTCTAAATAATTCCGATATTTGCACTCTAATTGACGACAGAAGCGAAAAGATAGGTAAGAAGATCAGGGATAATGAATTAAAGAAGATTCCTTATCTGCTTATAATCGGTGAAAAAGAAGTTGAGAATGAATCAATAGCTGTCAGGAAGCAGGGAGAAGGCGATAAAGGAAGCATGAAAGTCTCAGAATTTGTGAATTTTATAAATTCTGAGATCAAAAAGGAAATTGCATTTTAATGCACTATAAGTAATGTTAGTATTAATAAAAATTAGGAGGAAAGAGCTATAGCTTTACCAATTAGGCGAAGCCCGGCAAGGGTTACCCAGCCGGCTCACAAAATCAACCACAGGATCACTGCCAAGATGGTCAGAGTAGTCGGTGAAGAAATAGAAGCGGATGTAATGAGTATACAGGATGCTCTCAGGTTGGCAGATACCCTGGAACTTGACCTGGTTGAAATTTCGCCAAATGCCGATCCCCCTGTTTGCCGCATTGTTGATTATCAGAAATTTATCTATCAGCAAAAGAAAAAGCAAAAAGAGATCAAGGCCAAGGCATCAAAGGTAGTTGTTAAGGAGATCAGGTTCGGACCAAACACCGATGATCATGATTATAATTTTAAGCTCAAACATGCTATGAGATTCCTCGAAGAGGGTGCAAAAGTAAGAGCTTATGTATTCTTTAAAGGAAGATCGATTTTGTTCAAGGAACAGGGCGAAGTGTTATTATTACGGTTTGCCAACGACCTTGAAGAATATGGAAAAGTTGAACAACTTCCAAGGCTTGAAGGCAAAAGGATGATCGTATCTTTTTCACCAAAAAAGAAAAAATAGTTTATTAATATATTTGAACGAGAGAAATGCCAAAAATGAAGACGAATCCGGGTGCAAAGAAAAGATTTTCTCTGACCGGAACTGGAAAGATCAAGCGTAAACATGCATTTAAAAGCCACATCCTGACGAAGAAATCGACTAAACGTAAGAGAAATCTTACTTATGGCGGTCTGGTTCACAAAACAGATCTTAAGAACGTTAAGCTGTTGCTTGCAATGAAATAATGTATAAACGTTGCATGCAACGTCTATACAACGCATTGATAAAATTAATTATAGTATTAACAGATTGTTCAGCATACAAGAGTCTTTTACCGGACCGCTGACATTCAAAAAAATGAGTTATGCCAAGATCAGTAAATGCAGTAGCATCAAGAGCAAGAAGAAAAAAAGTCCTTAAACAGACAAAAGGAAATTTCGGATCAAGAAGAAACGTAATAACAGTTGCAAAGAATACCCTCGACAAAGGTATGGGGTATGCATACCGCGACAGGAAGAGAAAGAAAGGCCTTTTCAGAGCTTTATGGATTCAAAGGATAAATGCAGGTGTTCGCCAGTATGACATGAACTATTCAGAATTTATCGGCAGACTGGATAAAAAAGGCATTACACTGAACAGAAAAACGCTTGCCGACCTTGCAATGAATCACCCCGAAGCTTTTAAAGCAATCGTAGAAACAGTCAGGTAACGTAATGTAAAGTATTGAATATATGTCTGATACATTTCCCCTCCTTTTGAAGGAGGGGTGGCCGGACCACTTTTAAATTATGATACAAATGCTGATACCGGCCAGGGTGGTTGATTGCCATGTAATTACCTGTACTGTGTTGTCTTCTGAATTTTCTAGCATTAAGTTTTTTTGATTTTAAAATGTTCCATAACTCAACAATGAATCAACCACCCCTCCCGATAGCAATCGGGACGGGAAATAAAATATTGTATATATAAGATATTCAATCATCCCGACCACCCCTCCTTCAAAAGGAGGGGAGAATTATTCATACCAAACTTTTAAAAATACTTAAACGAGAATTTTTTTATTTCGCCTGCATAAACATCCTGCTCCACCTGATACTTTTAAGACCACTGGCTTCCTTATTGAGCGATAACCAAATGAACTTTGGCTTGCCCACAATATGATCCTCCGGAACGAAGCCCCAATACCTCGAATCTGCTGAATTATGACGGTTATCTCCCATCATCCAGTAGTAATTCATCTTGAAGGTATAACTCGTGGCAGGAGCATCATTTATATAGATGGTGCTTCCATCAACCCTCAGGGTATTATGCTCATATACATTAATTATACGCTCATAAAGACAGAGATTGGATGTATCTATATTTACTCTCGTACCTTTTACAGGCATCCATATAGGTCCATAGTTATCTTCATTCCATCCATAAACAGGATTATATGGAAAGATATGCAAAGCATAGTCACCTTTACTTTGATATATTGAGGATACGTTAGAAACATTTGAAAACTTTGATATTGCTTCCGCATTTCCTTTGGTAAGTGGCAGCAGGTATTGTGCACCGGAAATCATTGTCTGATCAGATTTTGAGATATCCAGCCGCTCAAATGCCTTTGGATTGATTGTAGTTCCATTTGTATTGACAGCATAAGTCGTTTGCTGGGTACCATTGTCCGGAACAATTTTCCCGTTTACATAGAGCACTCCTTTTTTAATAGTAACAGTATCTCCGGGAATACCAATGCACCTTTTTACATAATTATCTCGTCTGTCAACCGGCCTGTATATAACCGTATATTTATCCCATATATCTTTCCTTGCTGTTTGCAGATAATAACTCTGTGGTTTGTGAGAAGCCCCTGCATCCATCTCTTTCAGGTCTCTCGCTCTTCGCCTCACAATCTCATAATAATCGGGGGTTGCTTCTTCGAGAACAACAGTATCCCCGGCAGGAAAATTAAAAACTATAGCATCGTTATTTTTTACTTTTCCTCCGCCTGCCAGACGTTTATACGGCCAGATAATCAGATTCGACCACGACTTGCCTTTGGTGAGAGGCATAATATTCTGTGTAAAAGGAAAAGCAAGGGGAGTGTTTGGCATTCTTGGTCCATAAGCAAGTTTGCTTACAAACAGATGATCACCAACAAGTAATGATTTCTCCATGGATGGAGTCGGAATTTTGTAATTCTGAAACAGGAAAATATTTATCAGAGAAACTGCAATCACTGCAAAAATCAACGCATCAAGCCATTCAATAAATGCATTGTTTTTGCCATTTCGCTTTTTCCAGAATGTCCAGTTGACTTTCCCGGTTATATACAAATCGTAGATAACAGCCAATCCGATCAGGAACCAGTAATTACCAATCCATATTACGACAAGAATATAAAGAAATGCAGCGATTGCAAACTTTATATTTTTTTTTGTAAAAAGTTCATTCATGATTTAACTGTTTTATAGAGCCGGTAAAAATATAAATAATTATCAGAAACCTATTACATCATTCATGGTGAATATCCCCTTCCTGAAATGTATGAATTCAGCGGCGACTACAGCGCCCAATGCGAATCCTTTCCTGCTTTTAGCCTCATGCTTCAGGCTTATTGTATCAATATCTGAATCCCAGGAAACTGTATGTGTTCCAGGAACGACACCTTCCCTGATTGATCTTACAGGAATGCATATATCCGTTTTATCCTTATCAAAACACCATTTCTTATACTTTGAATGCTTACCAATAATACCTTCTGCAAGCGTTATTGCAGTCCCACTAGGCGCATCCAGCTTTTTTATATGATGTATCTCCTCTATTGTGACATCATAATCCCTGTAACGATCCATTTGTCGTGCAAGTTCAGCGTTAAGCCTGAAAAGCAGATTCACACCTATACTGAAATTTGAAGAATGAATAAAAGCTGTATTATTCTTATTACATATTTCAATAACCTCATTATAGTTTTCAAGCCAGCCAGTGGTACCTGATACTACAGGAATCTTTTCATTAAGGCATTTACTTATGTTATTAAATGCTGCCGCAGGTGAAGAGAACTCAATTGCAACATCAATCCCAGTCAGATTAGTTCTATTCAGATCATTCTCATTATCCTGATCTACAATGAGTTTGATAAGATGACCGCGTTTAATGGCTATGGATTCAATTTCGTGACCCATTCTTCCATAACCTATTAATGCAATGTTCATAATCAATTGTTTTTGCGAAATTACCTGTTTTGTAATACCATACGTCATTAAAAATCAACATAATTCTTAAAGAGAAGTTAAATTATTTTCAAAATAGTTACTTGCAAGGACATATAACTGCAATTACAAATAAATATTATTATATTTCAATATCGAAAACCAACAAACATGAAAAATATAATCATCTCATTATCAATAATAATCATGACAATAACCTGCTCATGCACACAAAAAGTAAAAGCTGATCTCGTAATAATTAATGGAAAAGTTATCACAATTGATAAAGACAATCCTACAGCTGAAGCTATCGCAATTAAAGGTGAAAACATTATAGCAGTTGGAACAACCTCAGAGATATCACGTCTGATAGAAAAAGGATCTACAAAAGTGGTTGATGCCGGAGGAAGGTTGGTAATTCCTGGCTTTAATGATGCTCATGTGCATTTTGGTCCTCTTGATCCCGACTATATTGAACTCCGTTATACTACTGATCCTTCAGTTATAACTCAGAAGGTTAAGGAACAGGTTGGAAAATCCATCCGTGGGGAACTTATCAAAGGAGGCCATTGGGAACACGAAATGTTTATTGATAAAAAATGGCCCACAAAAGAACTCCTGGATAAAGTTTCTCCTGATAACCCTGTTATGCTTAGCCGGGCAGACGGTCATTCAATTCTGGTGAATTCTTTTGTCCTGAAAGCTTCAGGAATAACAAAAAACACTCCCAACCCTTTTGGTGGGGAGATACAAAAGGATCCTGTAACCGGTGAACCCACGGGAATAATTAAAGAAAATGCAGAATCTATGATTAAAACCGGAGAGGTTAAAACGGTAAGAACTGCTGAAGAAGAAACCGTAAGGGTATGGAAAGGGTATCTCCTTGCTTTGAGAGAAGCCCGTGAGCTGGGGGTAACCAGTGTTCAGGTGCCTGGAGCAGCTGATTTCGAGGCTTATGAAAAACTTCAGAGAGATGGGGAACTCACATGCAGGATAGATATTGGCAAATCACTTACTTCAGACAAAATTCTGCTGAAAAACTACCTTGAGCTTGAGAAAAAATATCCTAAAGAGAACAATTGGATAAGATTCGGCTACCTGAAAGCATTTATAGATGGAACAATAGGATCAGGAACCGCTTTAATGTTTGAACCCTTTACAGACAACCCATCCACATCAGGGCTTTCCATGATGCCTTATGCAGAGTTTGAAAACATGGTTATAACAGCTGATAAATATGGTTTTCAGATCGGTGTTCATGCAATTGGTGATAAAGGAAATAACTGGACTCTCAATGCATTTGAAAAGGCAGAACAGGTAAACGGTAAACGCGACAGTCGTCACCGTGATGAACATGCACAAACAATTCAACTTTCTGATATCCCGCGTTTTGCAAAACTTGGAGTGATCGCTTCAATGCAACCGACTCACTGCATCACTGACAAGAAATTCTGTGAAAAGCGCATTGGTCCTGAAAGAGCAAAAGGGGCTTATGCATGGAAAAGTCTTGCAGATGCCGGTGCAACACTTGCATTTGGCACAGATTACCAGGTGGAACCGCTTAATCCGATGGAAGGACTTTATGCGGCAGTTTCCCGGAAAGACAGGCTTGGGGAAGAAGGTGACGGGTGGCGCCCTGAACAAAAGATCAAAATGGAAGATGCAATAAAATATTATACTCTCGGTTCAGCATATTCCCAGTTTATGGAAAACCGGAAAGGCATGATAAAAACCGGTTTTCTTGCAGATATTATAATAGTCGATAAAGACATACTGGTAATACCAGAGAATGAGATAATGAAGACAAAAGTGGATTATACTATAACAGGTGGGAAAGTTGTGTATGCTTCAGGTAGATAATATTTTCATTGCCTCCGCCTGCGTTGATCCGCAAAACTCAGGTTCCGCATTAAAATCAGAACATACTTTTGGTTTGCTGGCGGCATTATAAATAGCACACCTTAAGTCATCCATCAGATGAATGCACCTCACCCCTGCCGGCTTGCCAGCGGCCATCCCTGGTAAAGGAGAAGAAATTGACAATGCAACACAACAAGCTCCACAATTTTCTCTGCAATTCATCCGCCAAATATATAAAGAAGATTGGAGTTTGAGACCACTCCAGGATTTTCTTCGTATTTTTACAGAAAATAGTTCAGATGAGAATTGATATTATCACAGTCCAGCCGGAATTACTTGAGAGCCCTTTTAATCATTCAATTGTTAAAAGGGCAAAGGATAAGAAACTGGTTGAAATAAATATTATCAATCTCCGCGATTTTTCTAATGATAAATATAAAAGCGTGGATGACTATGCATTTGGCGGGGGTGCAGGAATGGTTATGATGATAGAGCCGATCTTTAAGGCTATTGAAAAACTTAAAAGTGAGAGACATTATGATGAAATTATCTATACTTCCCCGGATGGAGAAAAATTTAATCAGAAAATGGCTAACCAGCTATCACTTAAAAACAATATTATAATTCTTGCCGGCCACTATAAAGGAATAGATCAAAGAATTCGTGATAATCTGATAACCAGGGAAATATCTATTGGAGACTATGTCTTGTCCGGTGGCGAATTACCTGCTGCTGCTATTACTGATGCTATCGTGAGACTTATTCCGGGAGCTATCTCAGATGAACAATCCGCACTCTCCGATTCCTTTCAGGATGATCTTCTGGCGCCGCCTGTCTATACAAGACCGGCAGATTTTAATGGTTGGAAAGTTCCTGAAATACTTCTTTCGGGCCATACAGCAAAAATCGAAAACTGGAGACATGAACAGTCAGAGGAAAGGACCAGCAGGTTAAGACCTGACCTTTTAGTAAATGACGGAGAGAAGTAGAGACTGAGAGACTAACGAATTAACCCAATAATGCCTTAACCCAATAACTATATAAGCAAAATCCTATTAACCCTACAACTGTTAAACCAAAACCCTATTTATCTGAATTTTATCATTTTGAAATATTGAAAAGCTTTTGTAAGATTGTAGACATAATTAATAATTTATTATCTATTTAATAATCAATAATATGAATGCTCAGGATTATATTAATCGGGAAGACAAATTTGGCGCTCATAACTATCATCCGCTTCCGGTAGTTCTCGAAAGAGGTTTAGGACCATTTGTCTGGGATGTTGAAGGAAAAAGATATTTCGATTTCCTTTCAGCTTATTCAGCAGTGAATCAAGGACATTGCCATCCGGCAATTATTAAAGCATTAACAGATCAGGCAACAAAGCTCACGCTCACATCGAGGGCATTTTATAATTCAGCGCTTGGTGAGTATGAAGAATATATCACGAAGTATTTTAAATACGACAAGGTGCTGCCAATGAATTCAGGAGCCGAAGCTGATGAAACAGCCCTTAAACTCTGTCGTAAATGGGCATATAAGAAAAAAGGCATAAAGCAAAACAATGCGAAGATTATTGCATGCGAAGGCAATTTTCATGGCCGGACGATATCGATCGTTTCAATGTCGACTGATCCTGATGCCAGAGATGATTACGGACCTTTTACTCCCGGGTTTATAATCATACCATATAATGATTTAAAGGCTCTTGAAAATGCTCTCAGAGATCCCGATGTGGCGGGTTTTCTGGTTGAACCTATCCAGGGGGAAGCAGGGGTTTTTGTACCGGATGAGGGCTATCTGAAAAAAGCTTATGACCTGTGCAAATCAAAAAATGTACTTTTTATAGCCGATGAGGTACAAACAGGTATTGCACGTACTGGTAAATTGCTGGCATGCGATCATGAAGGCGTTCGTCCCGATATTCTTATACTGGGGAAAGCTTTATCGGGTGGTGTTCTGCCTGTTTCAGCAGTGCTTGCCGATGATGAGATTATGCTGACTATCAAACCCGGAGAACATGGTTCCACTTTCGGAGGCAACCCTCTTGCTGCCAAGGTAGCTGTCGCAGCCCTGGAGGTGATTAAAAATGAAAAACTTGCTGAAAACGCTGATCGACTCGGTAAAATATTTCGTGAGGCATTCCGTAGCATCAAATCTGATATGGTTGAACTTGTTCGCGGTAAAGGTCTGTTAAATGCAGTGGTTATAAAACCAAAGAATGGTAAAGAAGCGTGGGATGTTTGTCTTGCCATGAAGGATTTGGGACTCATTGCAAAACCTACCCATAATCATATTATCCGGTTTGCTCCTCCGCTTGTAATCACAGAAAAACAGCTCATGGAAGCTATTGGGTTAATAAAAGAAGCATTTAAACTCTTTGAATAAAATTCACATTATGAACAGAAGTAAGATTTTGACATGTCTCAACAGGGCTCTTCTAATAATTGTTGTCGTTTTTTTGTTCTCATGCAGAGCAAACCGGGAAGTGACTACCAGAGTTCTTCGTGGAGAAATCAAATATCTTTCATCAGATCCGCTCCTTGGCAGATTGACCGGATCACCCGGCGATAGTCTTGCTGCATTATTCATAAAAAATAAACTGGCTTCTTATGGATTGACACCTCTGACGGGGGATGGATTTCAGAGGTTTAAAGTTCCTGAAAAAGCCCTGGTTGGAAAAGAGAATGTACTCTCGCTAAAGGGAATAACTTATACACCCGAAAAAGACTTTATGCCAATGGGGTTCAGCTCAAATGCCAGTCTTGAATCAGAAGCGCTTTTTGTAGGGTACGGTTTTAATATCAATGCAGATAGCCTTAAATGGGATGACTATAAAGGAATTGACCCAAAGGGAAAATGGGTAATTATGCTTCGTGCCGACCCTGAACCGGATAATACAAGAAGCTCCTTTTCTAAGTTCAGCGAAGACAGAGATAAAGCGCTTATTGCAAAAGATATGGGCGCAGCAGGCGTTTTGATGGTATCTGGTCCTTCGTTTGACCAAAAAGATGCTTTTGAATCTTTGAATGCTATCGGATTTTCTGTTGATATACCTGTTTTAAGGATAAAAAGAGAAGTTGCTGACGTCATCCTTGCTAAGTCGGGGAATAATATTGCCACACTCGAAAAAACACTTAACGAAGGCAGGAAGCCGGTTTCATTTTCCACAAAAGTAAAAGTTAAAGGGAAAGCTGAAATTGTCAGGGAGTATGCAAGTACAAGAAATGTTGCAATGATACTGCCGGGGGAAGACGAAAAACTGAAAAATGAATTTATTATTATTGGTGCACATTTTGATCATCTCGGAATGGGAGGACCAGGATCATCCAGCCGTGCCGTTGACACACTCGGTATTCATCATGGAGCCGACGATAATGCATCGGGAGTGGCTATGATGCTCGAGCTTGCTAAAAAATTCTCAAAAACAAGTGGCAGCCACAAGAGAAGCATTATTTGCATCGCCTTTACCGGGGAAGAAGAAGGTCTTCTCGGATCAAAGCATTTTACCGACGAACCCGGTATCGATCTATCAAAGGTAAATGCAATGATTAATCTGGACATGGTAGGTAGATTAAATGAGACAAATAATCTGCAGATCTCCGGAGTAGGTACTGCAACTGGTCTGAAAGATCTTATATACTCAAAAAGCGATACGTCTGTAATAAAATTAACCCTCTCAAATGAAGGTTATGGACCTTCAGATCACTCTTCTTTTTATGGCAAAAACATACCAGTACTGTTTTATTTTACAGGTGCACACCTTGATTATCATACCCCTTCCGACACATACGATAAGATAAATTACAAAGGTATGGTGAGAATTTCAAGTCTGATATTTCCTGTTGCCAGAGAATTGGCTTCATCTGCCTCCCGGTTGCAGTTCAAAGAATCAGGACCAAAAGCAGAAACAGGCAGAGTAAGCTATAGAAAAGGTGTTACCCTTGGAATTATGCCCGATTTTGCCGGAGTTGTTAAAAACGGACTAAGAGCAGATTTTGTGACACCCGGTAAACCGGCAGCTCTTGGAGGTATGAAAAAAGGCGACATTATCACAGCAATTGAAAATAAACCTGTAAATAATATCCAGGACTATATGTTCAGAATGGGCCAACTTAAACATGGCCAGACAATAAGTATTGAAGTGTTGCGAGGTGATCAAAAAGTTGTTTTATTGATACAATTATAATTAAACTAATAGGCACAGGGCACAGGGCACAGGGCACAGAGGCCGCATACCGCAAACCGGAAAATTAAAACAAAAAATAAAAGTTAAAACAAGTCAAAAGGATAAAGCCCCCCATTTGGGGGGTTGGGGGGTAAAAAGATAAAGTAAAAAAACAAACGATAAAAGTAAAAACAAATTTTTGGGGGGTGGGGGGTAAAAAGTAGAAAAATATAAATTATCTTAAAAATGAAAAAGGTTATCCTTTGGACACTCGCTTTTGTAATTACAATTGGTGCAGCAATATACCAGAGACATACAGGTCCTACATATCCTAAGGAAGTGAATGTTAAACTGAATAACATCACATATAAACTTAAACTTGTCAGAAGCCTTGCACTTAATGAAAAATCTGAAGTAAAACTGAATATATCTGATACGAAAATCAAAGCAAGACTCTTCTTCAAACGATTCAACAGCAAAGATGATTACCAGACTATTGATTTCAAGTTTAGATCAGATACAAAAAATACGGGATTTTTTGCTGAAGTACCACAACAACCTGCCGCAGGCAAGCTTCAGTACTATTTTGAAATAGACGATTCCAATGGAACACAGACCTTTTTAAAAGATTCCCCGATAGTCATCCGGTTCAAAGGAGGGGTTCCATTGTACATTCTTCTTCCGCATATCTTGTTTATGTTTGTTGCAATGCTGTTCTCAACCCTTGCCGGACTAATGGCTGTGACAAAATACCCGTCATATAAAAAATATGGAATTCTTACACTTATCTTATTTGCTATAGGTGGTATGATTCTTGGCCCGATCGTGCAATACTTTGCTTTTGGCGATTTTTGGACAGGAATACCTTATGGGTGGGACCTGACTGATAATAAAACCCTGATTGCATTCGTCTTCTGGATTATTGCTGTTGTAATGAACAGAAAGAAGGAAAGGCCTCTCTATACTGCACTGGCTGCTTTTATGCTACTCCTGATATTTTCCATACCACATAGCCTGTTTGGATCCCAATTGGATTACTCAACCGGACAGGTGACACAGGGAATAATTCTTAACTTATTCTGAAATTTTATTTAAAATATCTTCAGATGAGTGCAGCATTAAAAATTATACCACGTCTATTGATTAGAAAATTAAAAGATGGTGGGTGCAGCAACACATATAAAAACTAGTCTTTACGTAAAGATGTCAAATGTAGAAGCGGCATTCAGAAACCTGCATCAGGATCTATTGGACGGTTGTAAAACCGGCGACCAGAAAGCACAGTTTCAGATCTACAAGTTGTACTATAAAGCAATGTACAATACAAGTCTGAGAATTGTAAATGACACGATGGAAGCTGAAGATATAATGCAGGAATCATTCCTTGCGGCCTTTGAAAAAATTGATACTTATTCAGGAACTGTAAGTTTCGGTGCGTGGCTCAAAAAAATAGTAGTTAACCGTTCACTGGATGCCCTGAATAAAAGAAAAGCGATCTTTGAAGATATTGATTCACACGTTGGTATAAGAGATGATAGCGGTGAAGATACAGCTAGAAATGAGGAGATTGACGTTCGGGTGGTAGAGGTAAAAGAAGCGATTGAAAGACTTCCCGATGGATACAGAATTATACTCTCTCTGTACCTTCTCGAAGGGTACGATCACGATGAGATAGCAGAAATACTTTCAATCAACAGCAGCACATCACGATCGCAACTCTCCAGAGCGAAACAAAAACTCATCGGAGAATTAAAAGGAAAATGAATAACTCAACAGTTATGAAAAATATAGAAGACATAATCAGAAACAATAAGGACTTTTTGGAAGATGCGGAACCTTCAACAGGTCACCTGGAAAGATTTAACAGGAAGCTTGAGAAAAGATTCAAGAGCAGTTCCATAAAAAGAAGTATTGTACCCTACCTGTTAAAAGCAGCGGTGGTGACATTGCTTATTACTCTTTCTTCACTCTGGACATGGGACCATTTCATCCGCACAGGCAGCAGCAGGATGACACTCGGACAGGTCTCTCCACAATACAGGGAGGTTGAAAATTATTACGTACACCAGGTAAATCTCATGGAGGGGGAAATCGTAAATGTGGATCTGAAAAATAATCCTGCACAAAAATCAATGCTTCTCAAAGAGATGAATAGTATGGACTCGACTTATGTCTCCCTGCAGAAAGAACTCAAAGCAAATCCTAACGATGAACGCATAATAAGTGCAATGATTGAGCATTATCAGACGAAACTTGAAGTCATGACTTATATAGTGAATCAGCTTAAAACAATCAGGAATGGTAACCAAAATAAGAAGGAAAATGAAAAAGTCAGATTATAAATTAGGAACGCTCTTCTTCCTGTCACTCTTTTTAATTTCTTCATCAATATCCGCACAGGAGATAAAAAAGGAATTTCATAAGGAGTTTACAGCAGGAACAAAAACACTTGAAATCAGCAACAAGTATGGAGATGTGGCAATTGAGAGCTCGGATAAGGACCAGATAGTTATTGACGTTAAAGTAACTGTTGATATGTCAAATGAAGAAAAAGCTAAGAGATACCTTGATTTAATAGATGTTCAGTTTTCTGAAGGAGCAAATGTTATCTCGGCAAAAACTATAATTAATGACAGTTTCAACTTTACCGGCTGGGGTGATTCAAGAAAATTCAGTATAGACTATACTATAAAAATGCCTGTCGGAACTGACCTCACACTTTCTAACAAATATGGCAATACTGATATCGATGAGCTTCACGGATTAATGGATATTAATATCAAATATGGCAATCTTACTGCAGGAAAACTTACAAGAGGAAATATTAAACCATTGAGCAGTCTTACCCTGTCCTATGGAAAAGGAACAATCGAGGAAACAGGATGGCTCAATCTGACTGAAAGATATGTCGGAAGCATGGATATAACAAAAAGCCAGGCAATTCTTCTTGATAGCAAATATTCCAAGATATCTCTGGGAGAAGCCAGTTCAATGGTAGGAGAGAGTAAATATGACAATATAAAAATTGAAAATATAAAAAACCTGGTTCTTGAGAATGGATACACTGAAGTCAACATCGGAGAACTGACAAAAAAACTTACCTACAACGGCAGTTATGGTTCTTTTTCAATTGACCGCATACCAGCTGATTTTGAATCAATTGATGTGGAAACTCACTATATGGGAGTTAAACTTGGAATTGATGAATCAGCAAACTATAAACTGGATGCAAAGGTAACTTATGGCGGACTGAAATACAGTGAAGATAAATTCAAGAATCAAAGAAGAATCATTGAGAACAATTCAAAAGAAGTTTCAGGAACTTTTGGAAATGAAGATAATCCATCATCGAGAGTTAAAGTAGTTTCATCTTACGGTACGGTAAGACTCAATTAATCTATTTCTGCGGTCGCCTTATTTTCACTTATGCCTTTTATCATTTCTTAACCCTGTGCTCTGTGCTCTGTGCTCTCTGCTCTCTGCTCTGTGCTCTCTGCTCTGTGCTCTGTGCTCTGTGCTCTGTGCTTCTTTACTATTGTCTCTTGTCTTTTGTCTTTTATCTTTTACTTAAAAATCCATCTCCACTACCGTTATCCCCGCACCCCCAAACTCCACATGTTCATCGCGGAAAGTTTTTACAACATTAACAGTGGCAAGATACTGTCTTACAAGCTGTCGTAATATACCATTGCCTTTCCCATGAAGGATCCTCAGGTTGCGATGTTGCACAATGAGGGCATTATCAATCAGCTCCATTACCTGAGTAATGGCTTCCTCCCCACGTACACCGCGAATATCGATTTCAGGTTTAAAATTAATATTTCGCTGAACAATACCAGGATCATTTTCGTGGTAAACCTGGTTTGCCCTGAGACTCTTTTTCAGATCTGATCTTGATATTCTTTCAATTTTATTAAGTGGAACAAAAAACCTCAGACTGCCTGTTTCAACCTGAACCATCTTATCTTTTATCTCAATTATCTCTCCGGCAGCCTGAGTATCAATCATTCTGACAGGATCACCTGGCTTAAGCGGATGGACATGAGAAACGGCAGGTATATTTATTTTGATTTTGATTTCAGGTTCAGGTTCCAATTTAATCCTTTTAGCTCTGGTACTCAAAATGGCAATCTTCTCTTCCGATGCGGTCTCTATTGGTTTCGCTTCCTCTTCAACTATATTTTTAAATTCTTCAAGTTGCTGCCGGATATCTTTGGTTTTTTCTTTTTCTGCCTGTGACTCTTTGATCTGACGTATAGTATTCTCAATCATCCGGTTAGATTCTTTCAGCAGATGCTGAGCCTCGTCTTTGGCCTTTGAAATAATTTCTTTCCTGAGAGTCTTGGCTCCCGAAAGCTCCATATCATACTCAGCCATGAGCTCTTCCAGCCTCTTCTCCTGTTGCCTGATACTTTGACGTTTAGTCTCCCAATATCGTTTGTCGCGGGCTATATCCTTAAGATGTCTGTCGTAGTCAATATTTTTTACTCCGGCTTTTCCTGATGCCTCTTCAAGGATCTCTTCAGGTAAACCTATTTTCCGGGCGATCTCAAATGCAAATGAGCTCCCCGGCTTACCAATTGTAAGCTGAAAGAGAGGTTGCATGAGATGGTTATCAAACGCCATTGCACCATTTACGATACCATCCGTCAGGGATGCGAAGTGCTTCAGGTTTGTGTAATGAGTTGTTATTACACCAAATACTTTTTTTCTGTTCAGCTCACCAAGAATAGCTTCGGCTATAGCGCCGCCGAGCATCGGCTCCGTACCTGTTCCGAATTCATCTATCAGGATCAGTGTTTTCTCATTGCCGTTTTTAACGAAATATTTCATATTAATAAGATGAGAACTATATGTACTTAAATCATTATCAATACTTTGTTCATCACCAATATCAATTAAAATATTCTTAAAGATCCCTGTTTCCGATCCTTCAGCAACCGGAATTGTCAACCCGCACTGTAACATATACTGAAGTAGTCCAACTGTCTTTAGACATACAGACTTCCCACCGGCATTAGGTCCGGAGATCAGTAATATTCTGTCTCTCTCATCAAGAACTATTTCCAGAGGAACCACTTTCCTCCCTGCCGACTTCTCAAATGTAATTGCCAGCAGAGGGTGGATCGCTTTTCTCCACATCAGAAATGGCTTATTAACAAGAATAGGTCTGATAGAATGCAGATAGTTGCCAAGAAGCGCTTTTGATCTCATGAAATCTATTTCACCGAGGAATAAATTAGATTCAATAAGATCGTCGATATAGGGCCTGACATTTTCAGCGAATGCCGTTAGAACCCTGACTATCTCCCTTCTTTCCTCATATTCAAGTTCAATAATATCGTTGTTGATCTCAACTATCTCTTCAGGTTCAATAAAAACTGTTTTTCCGGAAGCTGACTGGTCATGAATAAGGCCCTTGATCCGTCTTTTATCATAGCTGCTCACAGGGATCACTCCTCTTCCATTTCTTAATGAAACTGAAGTATCCGAATCAACAATCCCGTCCGACTGAGCTTGTTTAAGAATAGCATTCAGCCTCTTTGTTACATGAATGCTTTTCCCGATAAGCTCAGCTCTGATCTCTTTTAAACGGGGGGAAGCATTATCCTTAATAACTCCGCGTTTGTCAATAATTCTGTCCGCGGCGTCAAGAACATAAGGATAAGTTTTTACTGAACCGCACATTGACTGAAGAACCGGATATTTTGAAGCATCTTTATTCCTGAAGAAATTCAGAATTGTCTTAACTGTTTCAAGTGAACGCTTAAGGTCAAACACCTCCGGGACTTCCGGAAATGTGCCTTCAACCCTGATCTTATTAAGACAATCAGAAATCTTATAGTAATGTTCAGCAGGAAATGAAACTTCAAATATTAATAACTGCTGAAATTCATAAGTTGCAGATAATAGGTGAGATAAATGTTCGAAATCCTCAATGAATTTAATATTATCCACCTTTTCGAGCCCCATAGGACTGAGGCATTTTTCTCTCAGCAGAGTTCGTATCCTGTCAAAACCTGTCTTATTTTCAAAATTTTCGGGATAAATCATAGTAAAAGATAAAAGATAATCCACCTTCGCTACCTCCTTTCCTTGTATTTCAGAAGTCAAAGAAAGCTATGGTGGACAAAGAAAGACAAAAGTAAGAAGATTTATTCTTGTTCGGCGAAGTCTTTTACCTCATCATTATTGGAACTCTTAAAAAGCCTATCTTGTAAAAAAATATTTCCAACTGTACACTAAGCAAAAATATTAATGAACAAAATTAGTAATAACAACTAGCCTAACGAAAAATGAAAAAGATTTCAAGACTCCTTCTTCCAATTATTTCTCTTTTAATTTTGAATTCTATCCCGTTCGAAAGTAAGGGACAAGTGGTGCAGCAAATTCCTTTGCCAGAGCATCCGCGTCCTGATTTTCAGCGTGAAATGTGGCAGAATCTGAACGGATTGTGGGATTTTAAATTCGATACGAAAAATGTGGGTGAACAAGAAAAATGGTATAACCAAACAAGTAGCTTTGATAAGAAGATACTTGTCCCGTTTCCCTGGGGATCAAAATTGTCGGGTGTTACCAATGAGGCAGAAATAGGATGGTATAGCCGGCAAATAGAAGTTGCATCTGACTGGGAAGGTAAAAAGACATTTATCGTTTTTGGGGCAAGCGATTGGATCACAACTGCCTGGCTTGATGGACAGGCTCTTGGTACTTTCCAGGGTGGATATACTCCATTTGAATTTGACATTACTCCTTTTATCAAAAAAGGACAAAAGCAACAATTAGTTGTAAGGGTGGATGACTCGCCTTTTCCTTATAAGCTTGAAGGGAAACAAGGATATGGACAGGCAAAAGGCATTTGGCAAACTGTTTATCTGGATGCCCGTGGACAAAGTTTTATCAAAATCATTCATTTCACTCCTGATATTGACAAACAAATAGTAACTGTTTTAGCCAAAACAAGTCAACCTTCCACAGGTAATACCTCAATAAAATTAAAATTCCTTAACGGGGACCAGACAAAACCTGAAATTATTCAGAAAATTAAAAAAGGACAATCTGAAATAACATTTCAGGTTCCTATAGAAAAAATGAAACTCTGGAATTTAGACAATCCTTTTTTATATGATGTTGAGGCATCAGTATTGGAAAAGGATTCAGAGATTGATCGCATTAAAAGTTATTTTGGAATGCGTAAGATTGGCGTAATGTCTTTGCCAGGAACAGTTATACCGTATGTATCTCTCAATAACAAACCTGTTTACCTGCAGATGTGTTTAGATCAATCCTATAATCCAGAAGGTTTTTATACTTTTCCTTCTGACAAATTTATGAAAGATGAAATACTTCTTTCAAAACGTATTGGATTGAATGTTAACAGGATACACATTAAAGTAGAGGTTCCGAGAAAACTTTACTGGGCTGATAAATTAGGACTTTTAATAATGGCAGATGTTCCTAACTTTTGGGGAGAACCAACCGCTGAGGCACAAAAAGAACATTCTGTAGCAATGAAAGGAATGATTGAGAGGGATTACAATCACCCATCAATTTTCCAGTGGGTACTTTTTAACGAAACGTGGGGATTGTTTACAGCAAATGCAGGTGTTGATAAGAAAAGACTTTATACACCTGAAACACAAAATTGGGTTGAAAATGTATTTAAAGAAGCAAAACAACTGGATCAAACAAGATTAATCGAAGATAATTCACCATGCAATAATGACCATGTAGTAACCGATATTAACACCTGGCATGTCTATATTCCAGGATATGAATGGAAAAAAAATCTGGATGAAGTTGTCGCTAATACCTTTGTAGGTTCAAAATGGAATTTTATTGGCGGTCGGGTACAAGGCAATCAACCATTAGTCAACAGCGAATGTGGCAATGTCTGGGGTTATACCGGTAGCACTGGCGATGTGGATTGGTCATGGGATTATCATCTGATGATGAATGAGTTCCGCAGTCACCCAAAAATTGCTGGTTGGCTATATACCGAACATCACGATGTCATAAACGAATTCAATGGTTATGTGCGTTATGACAGGACCGAAAAATATACCGGATTAGGGGATCTGGTGCCGGGCATGACTACCAATGACTTTCACAGTAAAATTTATATTGCACCGGCAGGACTTCTTTGCCGCGAGGTTAAACCATTGGAAAAAATCCAGGTTCCATTGTTCGCCTCTTTTATGACCGATGCTGATTTGGGCAGCAATTTAACCCTTAAAACATCACTTTACGGTTGGGATCAACTTGGAAACTATAAGACCTATTCAAATTCATCAAAATCGATTCCTTATCAACCATGGATGGCCAAAGAATTGCAGCCAATTGAAGTCCAAATGCCATCAACGAGAGGTTTGGCTATCTTATCGATCGTAGTTGAAGATGCATCGGGAAATGTACTTCACCACAATTTTACGACTTTTTATATCGGAAAGGGAACTTCAGAACGTCTGGAGACAATAACTACCGACGGGCAAAACCTAAAAGTTGTCCGATTTGCTCCAAATAGCTTTAAATCTCAGGCCTGGAGTATAAAACAATGGAATATTTTCGACGGACTGAAAGTAAATGGAGCCGGCTCAGGATATTTTGAATATGAAATTACTATTCCGGATGGTGTAACAACCGACAATACGGACCAAATTACAATAATTGCTGAACTATCAGCAAAACAGTTATTTGGAAAAGATAAGAAAGATGCCGTCCTTCCTGAAGGAGATTATATGCGTGGAAAAGGTACTGTTGATCCAAGCGCGAATCCAAATTCATATCCAATGACCGATACATATAAATACCCATCACTGGTAAGAATAAAAGTTAATGGTGAATCCGTCGGAACATTTAACTTAGAGGATGATCCTGCTGATCACCGTGGCATTTTATCATGGTTTGCGCAACCACAAAACCACAAACTAAACGAAGCTGGTTCGTATGGCTATCTTGTAAAAGCCTCTATTCCAAAGCATTTAATCAAGGAAGCAACAAACAAGGCTCTCAAAATCAGGTTCGAAGTTGATGAATCTATGCCTGGAGGTTTGGCAATTTTCGGTGAACGATTTGGAAGATACCCTGTTGATCCTTCTTTAGTTTTTGTAATGAAAAAATAGAAACCCCTAAAACACATAAAATGAAATTAAAAAAAATTGCAACAACTATTATATTACTGTTTTTACTTCCATTATGGTTAGTCTCTCAAAGTGAAAATGTTGACCTCAGTATGATTTATAAAATCAAACAGGAAGGTTTAAAGAATTCAAGTATAGAGGATCTGGCATTCTGGCTTACTGATTTTGTAGGTCCCAGACTTACAGCCTCCACGGGATACAACCGTGGAAATGAATGGGCAAAAAAGAAAATGGAAGAATTTGGCTTTCAGAATGTCAGAATTGAAGCCTCAAAGGATTTTAGCCAGGGAGGCTGGGATAACCTTAAAACTTATGCAGCACTGACTGCACCATATTATGCAAACTTCGCCTGTAACCCAGTTGCATGGACCGGGAGCACTAACGGTTTAGTCAAAAGTGGAGTTATTCTCCTTGACGTTAAAGCAGAGGGTGATCTTGACAAGTACAAGGGAAAAGTCGCGGGGAAAATAGTTCTGATGCCGTCCATAGCAACTTATGAGGTTAGTTATGAACCTCTTGCAAACCGTCTGACTGATGTTCAATTAAAAGACCTGTTAATGGCTTCCTCAGCTAATATTATAAGAAGACCACCATTTGATCGTGATGCTATGATGGCTCAAAGAGCTTTGCGATTAAAAATAACTGAGTTTCTCAAAAGTGAAGGCGCTGCAGTAATCCTCAATAGTTCAGGTACTTTCAATGTTCCAAGGTCAAATGGTTCAAGTTATAAATCAGGTGATAAAGAACCTGTTGCAGAGTTGAATCTCCCAATTGAAGATCATGGAAGAATGGTACGTCTTTTACAACACAACATTGCCGTAGAAATGGAGATAGACATACAAAATAAATTTTTTAACAGTCCTGTCGTTTATAACGTAATCGGTGAAATACCGGGTACCGATAAGAATCTGAAAAATGAAATAGTCCTTCTGGGTGCGCATATTGATTCATGGAATGGTGGCACAGGAGCTGCAGATAATGCATCGGGTTGTATAGTAATGCTGGAAGCTCTTCGTATACTTAAGAACCTGGATATTGCACCGCGAAGAACAATCAGGGTTGCTCTCTGGGGCGGTGAGGAACAAGGCTTATTCGGATCATCGGGTTATGTCGAAAAATATCTTGCCGATCCGGAAACGAAAGAACATAAACCCGACTACGACAAGTTTGCAGCATATTTTAATATGGATAACGGATCGGGTAAATACAGAGGTATTTATTTGCAGGAAAACGAACTGGTAAGGCCAATTTTTGAAGAATGGCTGAAACCTTTCGAAGATATGGGCTGTTCTACCGTCACAATAAAAAACACTTCCGGAACCGATCACCTTTCATTTGACCGTATCGGGTTACCTGCATTCCAGTTTATTCAGGATGAAATAGAATATGGCCGTGGTTATCATACTGTAATGGATACTTATGAAAGACTGGTTATGGCTGATCTTAAACAGAACGCAGTAATAACGGCTTCATTTGTTTATAATGCAGCAATGCGCAATGCAAAATTGCCATATAAACCTGTAATGAAACCAAGGCAGATTACCGATCAGGGGTCAAGGATGCAATAATGAGGTACACGGTTCTATTCTTAGAAGATACACCTGAAATAAAAATAAAATAAAATGGATATGATTCCTGCTCAAGGTAAAAAAAGAAAAGCAACTGTGGTTAAAAAAATAATGGGTAAGGTTAAACACGGTTTGGTCTTACAGTCGATAAAAAACCAATTAGCCAGGATCGGAATTAAAATTTCTCCCTATTATTGGGTTCAGGAAGGAATAACCCCTACTGTAATACCTGAGATTAAAGGAATCGTTTCAGATTACACTGTGGAATTCATTGAAGCTGAAGAAATAAAAAAAATTGAAGAAAAGCTCACCACATATTCAATGGATGGACTACTTGCCTATCTGAACGCAGGGAAAAAATGTCTGGCGTTAAAACATAAAGATGAGATTGCCTCCTTTCTGTTTATAAATCTCAAAGAAGTTGACTTCTCATCACTAAATATCTCTTTGAAAAACGACGAAGCATATTTAACATATATGTATACAATGGATTCATTCAGAGGCAAAAATCTGGCGCCATACTTACGTTATAAAAGTTACGAAATCATAAATAAAATGGGCCGGGATAAGATATATAGTATAAGTGAGTTTTTCAATTCTTCAGCAGTCAGGTATAAACAGAAGTTGAACGCAAAAAACCTTAAACTTGTACTTTATATTGAGATATTCAAAAGATTAAAATGGCGTTTTACCCTTAAAACCTATTAATTTATTAATCAAATTCCAAAATGGAAGAAAATCTGATAATCGACTTCACACCCACGGGAATGATTCCAACAAAGGGTATGACGCCTCATGTACCTGTCACTGTATCAGAAATCATAGAAGATATTCATCTTGCATGGGAACTTGGAATTACAAAAGTACATCTTCATGCCCGGAGTCCTGAAAATGGAAATGCCACTTTCGAAAAAGAAATATATGCCGGAATCATTGAAGGAATAAGAAAATTTGCACCTGGTTTAGTTGTTTGTGTATCTCTTAGTGGCAGGACCCACATTAAATTTGAAGAACGTTCCGATGCATTGGAATTAGACGGTTTCCTGAAGCCAGATATGGGAAGTTTGACTCTTAGTTCTCTTAATTTCAATAAAATAGCCAGTATTAATTCTCCTGATATGATTCAGTCTCTCGCTGGTAAAATGCAAAAGCATGGAGTGGTTCCTGAACTGGAAGCCTTCGATGCCGGAATGATTAATTATGCTAAGTACCTTATAAAAAGAGGATTATTGGAACCGCCGTACTATTTTAATCTTTTATTGGGAAATATTGCTTGTGCTCAGGCTGATATATTATATGCAGGGATTATGATCAGAGACCTTCCTGAAAATTCTATCTGGAGTCTTGCCGGGATAGGTGACGATCAGTTGAAAATGAACTCTGTCGCAATTGCAATTGGCGGTGGTGTGAGAGTAGGTTTGGAGGACAATATCTGGTATGACTCAAAAAGAACAAAATTAGCCAGTAATCTCGATTTGCTAAAAAGGATACATATTATTGCTGAAGCAAATGGCAGAAATATTATGAGCTCCGATGAATTCCGGCAGAAAATGAATATGGAATCAGGGAATGGTAAATATGGCCGGATGACTCATTGACATTTTTTTATTCCTTCGTTTTATTTATCTCAACATCCTTCATCGACAGCTGAATACGTTTTCTTTCGGCATCAACTGCCAGGACCTTCACCATTACATGCTGGTGAAGCTTCACAACAGTCGATGGATCAGTAATATATGTTTTACTCATATTTGAAATATGGACAAGACCATCTTGTTTGATCCCAATATCAACAAAGGCTCCAAATTTTGTAATATTTGTTACAATCCCTGGTACAATCATACCCTCTATAAGGTCTTCCATGGTATGCACATCCGCGAAACTGAACTCTTTAATTTTTGATCTTGGATCGCGTCCCGGTTTAGCCAGCTCATTAATAATATCTTTAAGTGTCGGCAGTCCGGTGATTGGGGATACGTAAAGTTCAAGCTTTATCTCTTTTCGTTTATCCTCATTGGTGATCAATTCCTTAAGTTCACAGCCAAGGTCTTTAGCCATTTTTTCAACAACGTGATAACTTTCGGGGTGAACTGCGCTTGCGTCGAGTGGATTATCAGCATTACGTATCCGCAAAAAGCCGGCGCTCTGCTCGAATGCCTTATCTCCCATTCGTTTAACTTTAAGAAGCTCTTTACGAGTTCTGAATGGTCCGTTTTCGGTTCTATAATCAATAATGTTCTGAGCAAGCTGTGGTCCAAGGCCGGATACATAAGTCAACAGGTGCTTACTTGCAGTGTTGACTTCCACGCCAACAGCATTAACACAACTCATGACTACATCGTCGAGCGATTTCTGCAGTTTCTGCTGATCAACATCGTGCTGATACTGTCCCACTCCTATCGATTTAGGATCGATCTTAACCAATTCAGCCAATGGATCCATCAGTCGTCTTCCGATAGATATGGCGCCTCGTACAGTTACATCATAGTCGGGAAATTCATCGCGTGCAATCTTGGAAGCTGAATATATTGATGCTCCGGCTTCACTGACAACAAAAACCTGGATATCGTTTTCGAACTTGACCCATTTTATAAAATCTTCCGTTTCCCGGCTGGCAGTACCATTACCAATCGCAATGGCTTCAATCTTATAAGCATTTACAAGAGATAAGATCTTCTTAATTGACATAGCAGTTTCATTCTGAGGAGGATGAGGATAGATTGTCTCATTATGGATAAAAGTGCCCTGCCTGTCAAGACAAACAACCTTGCAACCCGACCTGAAACCCGGATCAATAGCCAGTACATTTTTCTCACCCAGTGGTGATCCGAGCAGCAGCTGACGAAGGTTCTCTGCAAAAACTGTAATGGCTTCTATATCTGCTTTTTCCTTGGATATATTTCTGAATTCTGTCTCCATCGATGACGAGAGCAGCCTCTTCCAACTGTCTTTTACCGCGACTATAACGATATCAGAGGACTTGTTCCTGCCCTTTATAAAAATCGAATTTAACATATCGAGAGCATGTTCTTCATCAGGTTCGACAGACAACCTCAGAAAACCTTCATCTTCCCCTCTTCGCATTGCAAGCAGCCGGTGAGAAGGACACTTTTTAAGAGGCTCTGACCAATCGTAATAATCGCTGTATTTTATACCTTCTGCTTCTTTTCCCTTTACAACCTTTGAATAAATAACAGATTCCTTCTCGAAAAGATATCTGAGTTGTTTTCGTGCTTTTTCATCCTCGTTAATCCATTCTGCTATAATATCGGAGGCTCCTGCAATTGCATCTCCCACGGTTTCTACGTCGTCATTGAGAAATCCTTCAGCCTTAAGAGCCGGATCATTCTCCTTCTGATCCATAATAAGAATAGCAAGAGGTTCAAGTCCCTTTTCCCTTGCAATTGTTGCCCTTGTACGCCGCTTAGGCCTGTAAGGCAGGTAAATATCCTCAAGTTCAGACATGATACCAGCTGCATCAATTCTCTTTCGGAGCTCAGCTGTCATCTTTTCCTGTTCTTCAATTGACTTTATAACAGCTTCCTTTCTTGCATCCAGTTCCTTCAACCGTTCATACTCTTCTTTTATATGCATCAGCTGCACTTCATCAAGACTGCCTGTCATCTCTTTCCTGTACCTGCTTATGAACGGAATTGTTGCTCCTCCATCCATCAGCCTGATAGTATTTTCGACCTGCCATTCGTGGAGACCAAGCTTTTTTGCAACAAGTAGAATATTCCTGTTTGTAGTCATAATATTATTATTCAACATAAATAACCAGACCTTTCAGATATTCGCTTTCGGGATGATAAATATTTACAGGATGGTCAGAGGGCTGGCTCAACTGATGTAATATTCTTACGCTTCGGCCGGTATTGGCTGCTGCAACAAAGACCGATTTCCTGAAATTCTCTTTTGTGACAACCTGTGAGCAGGAGAATGTAAAAATAATTCCACCTGGTTTAATTTGTTCTATTGCCTTTATATTCAGCCTCTTATATCCCTGTAAAGCATTTGCCAGAACATTATTATGCTTTGCAAATGCAGGCGGATCGAGTATTATCAGGTCATACTGATCTTTTATATGATTCATATAATCAAATGCATCGACCTGAAATGATTCATGTCTTTTATCCTCTCCCCAATTGAGCTTAATATTTTCATTTGCCAGTTCAATAGCCGGGAACGAACTGTCAACTGTATGAACAACTGCTGCGTTTTTCATCGCATATACAGAAAAGCCTCCGGTATAACCGAACATGTTTAATACATTTCTCCCTTCTGTATATTTTTCAAGCAGTTTCCTGTTCTCTCTCTGATCAATGAAGAATCCGGTTTTCTGGCCTGTCGTCCAGTCAATTTTAAATTTATAGCCGTTTTCTGTGACAATAACCGGGCCTGAATTTCCAAACAGGAACTCATTAGTTGCTGTTACTCCCGACATGTGAGGAATAGTACCTTCACTTTTATCATAAACAGCGATAATACGATTATCCAGAACTTCGGACAGGATTGTTGCAATTTCCTTCCTGATCCTGTAGAAACCTATCGAATGCATCTGCATCACTGCCACACCATTATAAAAATCAACTATCAGACCAGGCAATCCATCACCTTCACCATGGATGAGTCTGAATACATTAATCTCCGGATTATCTATAATGCCGATAGCTCTCCTATAATTGATTGCACGTTTTATCTTTTCCCTGAAAAAATTTATATCGGGTGTTTCCTGTATAAAAGAAAGTATCCTTACTGCAATTGAGCTGGGTTGATAATGTCCCACTGCCAGAAAAGCATCTTTATTATCAAAAACATCCACCAGATCTCCTTCAACAGGATTACCATACATTTTTTTAATTGCCCCGGAGAATATCCAGGGATGAAAACGGCGAATAGATTGTTCTTTGCCGGATTTCAGGACTATTTTAATTCGTTCCACTCTAATAGGTATTTTCTAATAAATCTTTTTTTTACCCCCCAACCCCCCAAATGGGGGGCCGTCAAACTAAGGTGTTAAATATAGTAAAATAGTGAGAGAGTTTAGTACAAAACAGAATGTAAGGTATTGAATATACATCCGATACATTTCCCCTCCTTTTGAAGGAGGGGTGGCCGGACCACTTTTTAATTATGATACAAATGCTGATACCGGCCAGGGTGGTTGATTGTTTATTCAAATTCAGGATCTTTTCTTTTGAAGGTTTTTCTTATTTCATTTTTTACAAATTCAGGTTCCTGGAATACTAATCTGTTTTCAAACCTCAGTATTGAGAATCCAGGGCCTTCAAAATATTGATCTCTTTTTTTATCTTTTTCTATTTTATGATATTCACCATGCGGATTTCCATCAAGCTCAATTACAAGTTTTTCTGAAGCACAAAAAAAGTCAACTATGTAGTTACCTATACTGTGTTGTCTTCTGTATCAATGAATCAACCACCCCGGTCGGGAAATAAAATACTGTATATATAAGATAATCAATCTTCCCGACCACCCCTCCTTCAAAAGGAGGGGAAACTTTTTTACGCAGTTTCTCATTAATCCCCAAGCTTAAGTTGACGGCTATGCCCTTTAGGGGATTTAGGGGTAACTGATTTATCGGATAGGACTTAACCCTTCTCCTTGATCTCACTTTTGCCTTTTATCTTTTGTCTTTTTCATTAGTCTCTCCCCTGATATACAATCCCTGCTGCTTTTCTTATCCTGTCAAGTGTATTCATCAGGTCGATGCTAAAAGAGTGGGGAACTACATCGCTCTGGAGTTTACCCTCATCAAGACATCTCATAACTTCCATTGCCTCGAACTGGTAACCCATGGCAGCCGGAAGGAGCGAATATTCCACAATTTCTCTGCCATTCATGGCAACGGTAAGCCGCTGCGACATGTCGCGTGCACGAGAAAAGAAAAGGTTTCCGTTTTCACAAAGTAAATCACACCCGATTCCCCCGGCAGTGCGGAATGAGCTGTAAATGTTGGCCATACGGCCGTCAGAATAGCTGAATATAATGCTTATAGAATCCTCCGATCCGGTCTCTGTGAATGATGCTTTTGCGGTTACATCCGAAGGGACCCCCATAAAATAAAGAGCATCAATCACCGGATAAATTCCAATATCAAGAAGTGAGCCTCCTCCCAGCGCCAGGTTAAATTTACGATCAGCTTTGTCAAAAGGAGCCTGGAATGAAAACCGGCCATTAATATGAATTATCTTACCCGGCTCACCTCCGAGCAGAATCTCTTTAGTTTTCATGTAAATTGGCTGAAAAGGAGGCCAAAGCGCTTCCATCAGAAACACTTTCTGCTTTTTAGCTTCGCTAATCATTGCATTTACCTCAGTGCTGTTTAAAGCAAATGCCTTTTCACAAATAACTGCTTTCTTCTTTTTAAGACACATCAAAGTATGTTCCAAATGATGAGAATGCGGAGATGCAATATAAACCACATCGACTTCTTTGTCATTTGCCAGTTCTTCATAACTTCCGTAAGATTTCTTACACCCGTGATCCGTGGCGAATTGTTCAGCTCTCGATTTATCACGAGATCCTACTGCATAAAGTTCAACATTATCAAGAAGTTTTAATCCTTCTGTGAATTTAGCAGACATCTTACCGGGAGCAAGAATTCCCCATTTATATTTCTTTTTCATTCCTAAAAATATTTTGATAAAAATAGGAATTTGTTGGCATTTTGCCAAACGAAGTGAATCTCCCCGAACATCCATAATATTAATTGATTATCTACTTCTTTAAGAATAATTAGATTATTTTAGTACTATGTATTGCATAGTATATATTTTTATATATATCTTTGCATTGTCATGTTACAGGCATTAAACAGTAGTGAATTTTAAACGGTAGTAAAAAATAAATAGAACTATGAAAATCACAGTAAGCATAAATCTCGGCGGATATTCTTTCAACATCGACGAAGATGCCTATACCGAACTAAAAGGGTATCTTAAGAAACTTGAACTTCATTTTGCCGGAGAAGATAGCTCCACAGAGATCCTCTCGGATATTGAGACGAGGATGGCCGAACTATTCCGGACAAAACTTACCAATTATAAACAGGTAATAAACATTGAGGATGCCCATCAGGTAATAGCAGTTTTGGGAACTCCCGAAGATATATCCGACAATGAAAGACCTACAGCCCGGGATAAGTTTTCATCGCCGGGTTATCACAGGATGTACCGCGATACCGACCATAGAGTTATTGGAGGAGTCTGTGCAGGAATGGCAGCCTACTGGGATATCGAACTCTGGATTGTCAGATTGATATTCTTCATACTAGCTATGATGGGCGTTGGCATTCTGATTTATCTCATTTTATATATCGTTCTTCCCGAGGCAAAAACTACTACTGAAAAAATTGAAATGAAAGGGAATCCGGTCAATATCCACAATATCAAGGATTCTGTAAAAAAAGAATTTGATACTGTCAGAAAGAACATGAACCTCTAGCAGATAGCTGATTATAAATTATAAGAAGTGTAAACTTTAAAAAATATATATCATGGATTTAGAAAATAATAAAGCTCAAATGCGCAAAGGGATACTGGAGTATTGCATCCTATCGGTGTTATCCAGAAATTCATGTTATGCAAGCGACATTATAAAGGAACTCAAGGAGGCAGAGGTGATAGTGGTTGAAGGCACTCTTTACCCGCTTCTTACAAGGCAAAAAAATGCCGGCTTGCTAAGTTACCGCTGGGAAGAATCTCAACAGGGCCCTCCACGTAAATATTATGAACTAACCGGTGAAGGCCGGAAGTACCTTTCCGATCTCGATAAATCATGGAAGGAGCTTGTCGAATCAGTCAATCAGATCAGAACCAGATAATAAATTATTAACCAATTAACACTGACACTAATGGACAAGACAATTAATATAAATCTCGGTGGCGCCCTCTTTCAGATTGATGATGAGGCATTCCGGAAATTACGAGATTATCTTCAGGCAATTAATAACCGTTTTGGCAATGTCCAAGGCGGCCATGAGACAATTGAGGATATCGAATCGCGCATTGCTGAAATATTTCAGTCACGGAAAGGTTCGGCCGGCGTTATTACCCGGGAAAATGTAGAATCTATGATTTCGATTATTGGAAAACCGGAAGATTTTGATCAGAATGAAACTGCATCAGAAGCACCATTTTATGTTTCACAGAAAAAAAGAATGTATCGTAATCCGGAAGATAAGATTATCGGTGGAGTTTGTAGTGGTATTGCTGCCTATCTCGAAACTGATCCCGTACTCTTCAGAATTCTGTTTGTTCTTTTTGCTGCATTCTTCGGATTAGGATTCTTTATATATATAGGTTTGTGGATTGCTCTGCCAGCAGCCAAAACAGGAACTCCCCTTTACATTATCGGATATAATAGTCCCTCAAGATTAGGAAATGCCATCAACGAAGTTTTCAGGGCGCTCGGCAGAGTGTGTTATATTATATTACGGATTTTCCTGATTATGACAGGTATTTTGCTTGTTCTTACGGGATTCCTTTTCATATTAAGTTTTGTTATGGTCTTTGTCTTCAAATATCCCGGGGCATTCTCAATCGATTCTGCAGGTGTAAACCTTATCTACTTCCCCGATTTTCTGACTTATATTGTGAATCCTGCTACCGTTCCATGGATAATTATATTGACATCAGTTGCTATTATATTACCAATGATTGCCCTTATCTACTGGGGTGTAAAAATGATATTCTGGTTCAGGGCAAGAGATGGCGTGGTCAGCCTTACCGGGTTGGTCCTCTGGGTAATGACAATTGCAGCCCTTACCATAATTCTTTTCAATGAGGGAATCAGCTTTGCTCAAACTGGCAAGACAACAGTAGAGACCGTTCTCCCAAAAACACCTGATACTCTTTATATATTGACAGATCTTAAAATAGCGGATCTTAAATATGAAAAAATGATTTCATTGCCCCATGAAGAATACACGGTTTTTCTTAATGATGAAAAGAAAGAATTGTATATCCGTCCATCTTTAAGTGTAGACAGATCGGATGATAAGGCAACAAGAGTAGAAGTAAGAAAGCGTTCATCTGGCCGCACCGGGTTGGAAGCCAGAAAAAAAACAGATCAATTGCTTTACAATTACAATATTAAAGGCGATACTCTGCATCTTGATGAATATTTTACAATTCCGGCTGGTCGAAAATGGTCAGCAGATAACATTGGAATAAACATTTATATTCCTGCAGGTAGTATATTGAAATTTGAAAAAGATCCCAAAATTCTGCTTCATTCTTCATTCAGAAATGAATCTGATGAATATCCCGAATCTCGATGGGAATCTGGTAATAGCTTATGGATAATGACAGATAATGGTCTTGAAAGCGCAGAGCACACCAATATCCGAATTAAAGAGTGAAAATAAAATTGAATTTAGGACCTCTATTAATTTTAAGAAGCTATATTTATATTGGAAAATAAATTAAAGCTGATAGTATGAAAAAGTCGATCTTATTTTTTGTGGCATTTTGCTTATTATTTGAAAATCCTGTCAATGCCCAGATTGGCCGATTACTGAATAAGGTTTCAAAATCTGCGTCAAAGGATGTTGTCAAAGAACCAGAAGAGGGCTCGAATAAGAAACATTCAGACCAACCAGAACCGGCATGTGCCTGCTCCGATGCTGTAGTTATTATGGATATGGGTGGAAAATTGAAACTCGATTATGAAGAACTATCATTAAGCATACTGGACGATGGCAGCATCCTCGCTAAAACAAGGGGTAATGGTGAATATTATATTGTAAAGGACGGCGTTACACAGGGTCCTTACAAATCAGGCGATCCCCAAATTGCTGTGTTTGAAGCATTGGATGAAAATAATAAAACCATTGAAGGTTTTATTTTGAGGAATAAACCATACATCAGCAAGTCGGGCGATAAACTCCTTATTACATTTAATGGCAAAACATACGGCCCGTATGCCCAGATCAATACTTTCACAGTAACAAAATCGAAGGATAAGTTTGCAGCTATGGTTGTTGAAAACATGCTTATTACTGAGGACGAGGGAAAGAAGTTTAATGAAGCAATCAAAAATGCAAAAACCGACCAGGAGAAAATGGATCTTTCAATGAAGTATGCCCATGATATGCAGGAAAAAATGTTGAAGGTTGGCGGAATTACCGGGACATCACCTAAGCTTGTTACCAATATACCTAACACAACCTACGATCCATTGATAAACGGGACAGGCATACCAGCCAATATAAAATATGACGATATACTTATGATTTGGTATAATAAAATTACAGATCTGCAGGGAAAAACTATTCTGACAATTAAGCCGGAAATGGGCTCACCCAATAACTTATTTGTCAACACATCAAATACAAAATATGCATATAGTGGCTATGGAACACTCACCTTCAGCGATAATACCACTATGTCTGATCTCTTCTGTCCTCACCTTGTAAAAGTTAATGGGCAGGTTTCCCTTGCCTATATGTATTATTCTCCAAAGAAGAATGCAATTATGCAATGTAAGATGGTGTTCTAGATCTCAACTTCCTGTAAAATAAGTTGAAAATAATATGTTTCGCAAATTACATATTTCCTCTTTACCTATACTCCTGTTTATCTTTTCTTCCGTACAGGCACGCTCACAGTCTGTTAACTACCAGGATCTTTTTGGTGAGGACTGGAAGAAGGCACAGGTTTTTGAAAGAGAAAACAGAAGCTGGATGGCACCTATTCTTATTAAAAATCACATCTCTTATCCACTGGCTATTGCAATTGTATTCCCCGAACTTGTCCGTTATTCAGCTTTGCGCGACAAGATGGAGATCACTTTGCTTAAAACACTATATGTAAATCTTGGTGAGGATTATGCTGACTTTTCAATCGGACAGTTCCAGATGAAACCCTCCTTTGCTGAATTAATCCGTGAAAAGGGGAAAACAGTTTTAGGACGTAAATCAGAAATCATCTTTCAGAACCGGTCAGAATTTGATGATATTAAAGATTTCCGAAAATCTATTGTAACAGATCTTGAAGATCCAAAAACTCAATTTAATTATCTGATTATATTTTTAAAGATCTGTGAAAAGAATTATAAAACGAACCGGAAAGACGAAGTGGCCAGGTTGAAATTTCTTGCAACTGCATATAATTATGGAATTGATAAAAGTGGTTCCCAAATAGAAAACATGATTGATAAAAAATTCTTTAATACAAAACTGTTCAGAACCGAAAATTACTCTTATGCCGATGTGTCGTTATTTTGGTATAATAAATATTTGTCTGATAATTAAGTCCGCTGTCTGAACTATACAATTAGCAGAAATAAAAAAACAAAGGAAACTGTGCCCGAATAATTATGTTTGTATAATGAAAAAACAAAAATTCTCTCCCGATTGTTAAACTGAGAATATTAAACCACACAATCATGGCACGAGTCAGCACTTATCTCAATTTCTCACGTAATACGGAAGAAGCTTTCAAT
>JANYIW010000326.1 GCA_025358645.1 Bacteroidales bacterium | reverse complement strand
TAATTCTCTTTCCTTAGCATGCACTTTTTGATATATGGGATTAGTATAACGATAGTTTCTGTTTTTGATAATGGTTCAATGCTTTATGTATAAATTTTGCTAAAGTCAAAAAGACCCAAATGTAGCGTCCTGATTCTATTAGACTGAAAAACAGATTAAAGACTGAATTTGGGAAAATGCCAGATTGTTTCAAATATCCAGATATTTTATCAGAATTTCGAAAGTCCGAAGTTAACATCAACATCTCATTTTTTTCTTTAATAATTGTCAGGACTAACTTTTTCTTTGAAGCAACTGACTATTTCAAATCAGTATTACATTCATCCTCTTTTTTGTCCTTCCCTTACGCATCCTCGCCATTTAGTTTTACCCGAAAAATACAAAATGGCAGATCCTCAATTTATCAGCTGCAACCTTGCCCTCAAAGAGTTTGAGTTAAAGGAAACCCCTGGTGGGAAACAGGTAACTTTCTCGGTCAAGTTTGTGAAGAAGAACGGGGAGCTTGTTTTTATCCCTCGTGCTGTTGCTGCAGGTTTACTTTTTAACAGGCATGATAACTGTATGTGGGGCATTCTCCCGGTCGATGTGCAAAATTACCCTTCAGGTCGTGTTACACCGGTTCATATCGATGGTCTCGTTGAATGGAATGGTAAAAAGATCAAGCTCTGATGGCAGACGTATTATTCAATAATGCAGGCGTCCCGTTGATTGCGTATTGTAAGAGTTACCAGGCCACAACAACGAGTACCCCTTTGGAGAAACCAAAGAACGTGGTGCAACCCAAATACCCTGATGAGGAGTACCTGATGATTGCCGATACAAAAATAGCCATATGGGGCAATAACAACGATTTCCCTTCGATGGCAGACCAGGTGATTAGTAGCGTGGGGGTTTTAAATACGGGTTTGAAGTTTACGCGTAATTTTACGCTGGGGCAGGGTATTTTTGCCTGTCCCTTATCTGTCACAACTATAGAAATTTAGTTGTCTGATTTTGTAGTTAAATGCGTTAATTATTATCGAATTATAATTGTAACAACCTAAACTTTTCAATTTTTACCTAAAAATATTGATTAAATATGTTCTTATTTTATTCTTGGACAACTGCATAAATTTTCACTCCATCAAGATTTACATTTATGGTCGAGTATCCATGTTTTGAGTCTATTATTTCTACATTTCTTGTTTCCTTGCCAAGTTCAGGACTCATAACAGATAACCTGGATAATGGGATCTTTCTGGTGTTAATTTCAAATGTTAAATTATTGTCCTCTATTTTTGAACCAATATCTTTTAAAATGGGTACACCTTGAACATCTTTCAAGATGGGATGTGGTATGGCTATAAGCGCAGTATTCATAAAATGAAGCACAGTTTTATCGCCATGAAACCTGATCCTTGCAGCCCATCTTTTGTCACCCGACAATTGTTTAAGTGCAGGACGGAACACCCCTTTTTGAACTAACGTTTCAAGTGGATTGGAAGTTGTAGCTGAATCAATAAGAACAAGATTCTTATATTTGTGGTTTAACAGTTCGTTTGATAAAGGGACTGTTCGCTTAAATCCCTTTTCATCGTGGGTACCGAAAGGTAGTGCAAGCCAAACCGTTTCTCCTTTTGAAAGAAAGATCTTAATTGCATTATACTGATTGTCGGAAACACATCCCAGGCTATCTAAAATTAATGGGGTATTCTCTTTGCACAAGGTAACAGCATCCGACAACTCCATCGAACGCAAGAAACGATAGCCAATATTGTTTTTGAGCAGGTTGGCCGACCATGCTTTAACCTTATCCCATTGTTCTAATTTGTCGGCACCATGCCACCCGTTATCCCTGCAATAACTGCTACTTACCAACCTGACCTCTACAAAATCCTTTCCCTCCATGTAATTCAGGTTGCTATTTTTTAATTCCCAGTTATTGGAAGCACTTATCACCGCTTCGGTTTCCATTGCATCTGTTGGATCTTCTTCAAGTCTTTGATTGTGTGTGCTGCTCCAATTCGCAACTCCCCAAAAACGGCTGAGACCCCATCCAAAATATCCCCCCTTTTCGTAGATGGTGTAACTTAATGCCATTGCAGGAGCATTTCCTCTCTTTTGCGCAATGTCTTTTTGCTGCAGTGCTTCTGCATCCATTCTTACCCAATCGATGCAGTTGATATTTGTACCAACGTTTTCAAGCATAAAAAGATCAAGGTGCGAAGCCAGCTTTTCCAGGTTAAGTGCTATTGAATTCAAATAGATCGGACCAGTACTGGAACAGCAGGACATTAAAGGTTTGTTGCCAACTATACCCTTTATCATTTTTACATGATCAGCTGCTGATTCGATCTTCATTCGTATCCAGTCGCGGAAGACAGGATTTTCGTAATCGCCCCACTGAAGCATACTTTTAGTGGTGTCTCCCCAAAATCCTTTCTCTCCGAAAGGGGGGATTTCATGCCCGTACTCTTTTCTAAAACGATCCCTGCAAAAGCTGCATCCGCATGTCGTAAGCCCGGCATAATCACACATATCATCCACTTCAATACCATCAAAAGGAACTTCTTTCATCAACCTTTGCAAGTATTTTTTATGCATATCAAGAAAACCAGGGTTATTATGGCAGAATGCCTCCATCTGATATTGAGCGGCATAACCTCTGCTT
>JANYIW010000322.1 GCA_025358645.1 Bacteroidales bacterium | reverse complement strand
CTTGCATCAAGTTTGAGGAGGAGAAGGGGGAACTCCACATTTTCGAAAACAGTATAAACTGGAAGGAGATTATAACTCTGAAAAATAAATCCAAGCCGTGTTCGTCGCAGCATGGCAGCCTGTTTTAAATTCAGGTCGCTTATCGATAGTCCGAGGACCATGGCTCTGCCTTCGGAAGGAGAATCGAGTGACCCGATAATGTTCAGGAGAGTTGTTTTTCCGCTGCCACTGGGGCCAACGATGCCCGTAAACTCCGCTTTCCCGATCTTTAGATCAATGTCATTCAGGGCAGTGAATCTGCCTCCTGACGTGGGAAAATGCTTTTTGAGTGCTTCAATTGAAATGAGGGTCGGATTTTCCATATTTTTTAAAAATTAAAAACTGCCATAAGTTGTATTCCTTTTCCGGAAAACATATCATTCCCCGGAGAGTTATTATAGATAGCAAATTTCTGAGGATTCCAGAAGAGGAAAAGATAGTAGGTCCAGTTATCGCTTTGCCTCTGAAGATTTATAAACCTGTACCATGATTTATCGCTCCGGTTATAATAAATAATGGCTCCAATCTTATTAATTCCCACCGGGTAGTTTACTGTAAGTGAGAAGAATGTTGTATTAAAACCCCGGTCAAATATCTCACCTGCTGAGCTGTATCTGAAATATTCAGATGCAATGTACAAACCGTTTCCAAGAGCCAAAGTATAGTCAATGCCGAGGGTGAACAGTTTCGTCCATGGCTGAAAATATAAGGTATCCAGGGTGCTGTGAGTAAGGGAATACTCTGCCCATAATCCGGGACCGATATCCCATTTCCCATCGAGTCCGATCTTATCTTCCGGATAAGTTGCAGAACCATGTATAATTAACGGATTTAGTATCCCTGTTAAATCAGCAGTACGATGATGAAAAGAAAGAGCCACCTCACCTTTAGGAACGGGGAATTGCATCCTGCCTCCCAGCTCGGGTACTTTTCTGCTTGTCGGAACTATTTCCCAGCCTCTGGTTTTATCATTTCCCCATAGAACCCATAACCAGGCATTTGCATTATTCTGAAAATAATATCTGCCAAGAAGGCCATACACTCCATCGGTAAGCTGCAGTGGATCGCGAGGGTCAATATGATCAAACCACATAAGAGGACGAAGCATGACGGCAGAACCAAAATTGATTTTCTGGAGTCCGGCTCTGAGTTCAAACCTTTGAGTGCTTAATCTTACCCATAGCCTGTACGGTTTGATCTTTGCACCGGATAGATCGTTAGTCCAGCCGGTGAAATGATAATTCAGGTAACTGTCGAACGAGATTTCGGAATCGAATTTCAGATTGTTTTTAAAGGTCTTACTCATTGAGAGAGTGGGCAGGAATCTTGCTCCCACCTGCGTCTGAAGAGGATTTGTAAATTTTAAACCGGTATAAGCATCAACCTGGCCCTTAAATTTAAAAATACTATCCTGGGCATGGAGCCGGGGCATTAAAAGAAAAAAGAGAAGGCAGATATTAAAACTAAGAATTCTCATTTATTATTTTCCGATTGATCGCGGTATAATACCATTGAAAATGAAACTCAGAACAATTGAATAAAAGTATACATATTTGGATAATTATGAATATATCGTATCGGGTAACAAATCAGTGACTAGAGTTTGGAGTGACTAACCTGCCTGCCGGTAGGCAGGAACGCCTAAAGTTAATATTATCAGATTAGATTCCTCTATAATCAGCGATTACATTTAATGCTTGTAACACATTTTGATTATTTTTTATGTTTGACTTCACCCCCTGTTTCATTAAGGGTTATTTTTATATGTCTCTCTCAGAACTGCATTGAGAAGTGTCAATCATTTTTACACAACGTATTAATTTTGAAATACTCAGGAGTAGTTTCGATATTATTGTTTAACTTACATGAGATATGAATGGTGAAGGTTGGGCGGAAGCATTAATTTGTTGAATAGATTGAGGATTGTTGGGCAAATGCTTCTGTGACTGACGGGGCGGGAGCGTGCCCGGGGGCAAGGGAAAAGACAAAAGTCACAAGACAAAAGTAAAAGTGCAAAGTGCAAAGTGCAAAGTGCAAAAGTAGAAGAGTTCAAGACTTCAGATTAAACTTTTGTCTTTATACTTTTGTCTTTTGTCTTTAGTCATACTTTCTTCTTTCAACTTATGTCACAAAATTTTAGTATCTTTCATCTGTGCTAATCATTTACTCGCTGTATGAAAAAAAAGATAATTCTTAAACGGGTTTTCCATCGCTACAAGTGGCGGATTCTAATCTCGTATAATTATGATGAGAGTCTTACCGGCTTTATCAGACAAATCGGAGGTATTCGTTACAGTAACACCTATAAAGCATGGTATGCTGATGATAATGAGGAAACATTGAAGCAGATTCTCATGGTTTTAAGGGACAAGGCGGACCTTGATATTTCTGCACTAACGCAAAATCATGATAAAGAGGTATACCAGACTAGTGAGGTAAAAAATGGAATTCCATCTCCCGTCCTTACAGATGATATAAAAAGTTTTAAATCTGAAACAAGAGACCCTGAGCCGGAGATAATTCCTGCCAGAAGAGTAATTGAAAGAGTAGTTGAACGACAACGCTTCAGTCCTGTTGAAATTAAGGAAGGGAAGGGGCGGGTAGACAGAATTGTTCCTGTTTCGAAAAAGGTATGGGAGAAAATGGATGAGTATATTGATGGTTTCCATCCGGTGAAATATCTTTTTGAAGGACAGTCGGGGGGAAGGTATTCTGTTGAGAGTGTTTACCGGGTATTTAAGCAGGCGCTCGGGAGAGCGGGCATTAAGAAGGATGTCGGGGTTCATAGTCTTAGGCATAGTTACGCAACTCATCTGCACGAGAGCGGGCTGGATATCAGGTATATACAGGAATTATTGGGACATAAGAGCAGCAGGACCACTGAGATTTATACACATGTAAGCCGTCGTAATCTTGTTATAATCAGAAGTCCTATTGAAGATATGGATGTGAAATAGGACACAGGGCACAGGGCGCAGAGATAGGAGCACACAGCGAAGGATTCAGAGGATGAGGGTGTGTGGTACAGGTTGGAGATCACCGGTAATTTGATTACAAGAATAGAAAATGGAGGACAGTTTCAAATCGGAACATAAGGCAACAAAGTCAGCGAATATGATTTGTAAGATATGGGTAATAAACATACTGCTATCCGCTCTTTTT
>JANYIW010000307.1 GCA_025358645.1 Bacteroidales bacterium | reverse complement strand
AGCCATGAATATGAATAACGGACTCACACATGCCTTCAGCATATCCTTATATGAAAAACCCGATACAACACGTTCTGTTTTTGGAAACTCCTTGTTAAGAAACAAATAACCGTAAGCAAATGTAGGAAGCAGCATTATACCCATCGCGTAACGCCAGTCAACCAGTCCGGATTTATTAAACAGATAGACAGCCAGCCCTCCGATAACTATACCAGTTGGAAACCAGGCATGAAAACGATTCAATCGTCGGGTTTTCTGATCAGTATACATACTTGTTATCAAAGGATTACATGCAGCCTCAACACTGCCATTCGCTATCCCAATCAACAATGTAGAGATGAATAACGACCAGAAACCTGTTGCAATTATGGTAAGAATTATCCCGGCGACATGGCAGAAGAATGCTATTGAAATGATCCTTCCGATACCAATTATATCAACCAGTGGTCCGCCAAAAACCATTGCCAGAGTAAAACCCCAAAACGCAGTGCCTACAATCCACCCTACCTCTGTATGAGTGAGGTTAAACTCAGTTGCCCATGCCTGTACAAAGGAACCCCTTGTGGCAAAGGCTAATGCTGTAACAACCAATGCAACACAACTTGCATTGAATAATTTAGTTTTATTTATAGTTTCCATATTTAGGTTAAGGTTTAGGTGATTAACGGTCTATTTTTTTTCAAAAGCTGTATCAAATGCAATATTTGAAGATGGAAAGTCAAGTTTATGTACAAATTCACATGCCTCTTTTGCTCCAAATTCCCGGTCCATTCCACTATCTTCCCATTCAACTGATAAAGGGCCTTTATAGTTTATCCTGTTAAGCGCCCGAATTATTTCCTCAAAGACTATATCCCCGTGACCAAGGCTCCTGAAATCCCAGTAACGGCCCGACGTTCCAAATTCAGTATGACCACCGAAAACACCCGCCTCTGTTGGTACTTTTGACCATCCCACATCTTTCATGTGCACATGGAATATTTTTTCCGGAAATGTATAAATAAACTTCACATAATCAACACCTTGATAACCAAAGTGAGAAGGGTCAAAATTAAATCCAAAATTAGGATGGTTATTAATAGCCTTCATGGTTCTTTGTGCAGAAGCAATATCAAATGCAATTTCAGTCGGATGAGCTTCAAGAGCAAAGTGAATACCAAGTTTTTGATATTTGTCAAGGATTGGTATCCAGCGCGCTGCAAAGTCAGCATAACCTTTGTCTATCATGGCCTGGGTAACCGGGGGAAATGAGTAGAGAAGAGGCCAGATTGAACTTCCGGTAAATCCGGTGACGGTATCAACACCCAGCATTTTAGCTGCTTCGGCAGTCCTGACAATCTCCTGAGCTGCCCTCTGACGAACACCTTCCTGTTCTCCATCTCCCCAAATATAATCAGGTAAAATGCTCTTATGCCTTTCATCAATATGATCACAGACCGCCTGACCAACAAGGTGGTTAGCAATTGCATATACTTTAAGTCCATACCTGGCAAGTGTTTCTTTCTTTTTGCGGCAGTATGTCTCGTCAGCTTTATTAATCTCAAAATGATCACCCCAGCAAGCTAATTCCAAACCGTCATAGCCAAACGATTTGGCCTTCTTGCATAAAGTTTCAAATGGCATATCTGCCCATTGCCCTGTAAAGAGTGTAACTGGTCTGATCATAATTTATTAATGTTAAATTTAATTCTATCACAAGTATAATAAACATTCTGCTAAGAAGCAACCAGACTGCGACCCTTTATTTCATAATACAGGCGCTCGTCCCGGAGTCCATGGCGCTTTAACCTCATCCAGCTGCCTGTCTAGTTTCTGAAGGTCATCACCGGCTTTTTTCACTCTTGCCAGAACAGGCGGATACTCAGATTTAAGAATATCAAGCTGTTCTTTTGCAATTGAAGATATATCACCACTGGTACCATAACTGGCTGAGGCCATTTCACTTAGTCTCTGCGATATAGTCATTTCCATTGGTGGAAGTTCTTCCTGGCTGGCTTTTGCTTCGGGACCATTAAATATGAACATGATCTTATCCAGTTCAGCATTTATCCTTTCAGACTCTTTCATTAATTCTGCTGAAGCAGCAGGTGTCTGATGTATTGCCTGCATTACCGCATTTACCTTATTTACAAGTTCGCTGGTGTAATTCATTACCCCATACATTTTTCTTGAAAAATCAGATGCTTCATCTAACCATACATATTTTGTCTTTTGGTCAGTTGACATAAAGGTAGCGAGACCTAAAGGTTTACATACAAAAGTCACCGGGCCTGAAAGCTCTTTTGTTTCTCCTTTTGCAAATATTGCCATAGATACCCTGTAAGTTCCGGGCATTACCTGTATCGCGCCGCCACCCCTTTGTCCACCAGTTCCTCCAATCGGATCATATCTTGTTGCAGTTACCGGAGAAATGCTCTCGTAAGTGTAGTTCCATGTGATCCGGTTTACATCTTTGGAAGCAGCCTTATACATTCTCTTTACTGTGTTATTGTTCTCATCTGTAATTGTGAATATCAGATATGGTTTTATCTCCTTTGCCTCTGTATCAAGATCAGCAATTGACGGCTGCGGAATTGGTTCTCCTTTTTCAAATAATGCTTTTTCTTTCTCCTGCCGGATTGCTTTTGCTGTTTTCGGAACATCTTTTATAAAATATGTAATGGTTGAACCAAAATCCGGGTTGGGTGATTTGAAATAAGCAGAGCCTTGATTTTCAAATCCATTTGATTGCACAAACATTTTTGAATCTTTAACCGGGAAGATAAAAGCTTCTTTTTCAAATATATCATTTTTAAAGTTACGCAACGGAGTGTAATCATCGAGGATATATATGCCTCTGCCAAAAGTTCCGATAACCAAATCTGATTCACGCTCCTGAATCGCTATATCGCGAACAGCTATTGTTGGTAATCCTGATTTGAACTCTATCCATTCATTGCCACCGTCAACGGAAAAATAAAATCCAAATTCTGAACCTGCAAAGAGCAGATTTGGATTGATATTATCCTGTTCTATAGTATGAATCGTACCATTTGCCGGCAGTTTGTTTGTAAGCGCTGTCCATGTTTTTCCTTTGTCGCTACTTTTCAGAATATACGGTTTGAAATCATCCTTTAACATATTATTAAAGGTGGCATAAACCACATTTTCATCGAATTTATCAGGCAGAATATCGCTTACATAGGTATATTCCGGTATTCCGGGGAAGGTGGTCATTCTTGTCCATTTCCTTCCTCCGTCTTCAGTAACAGCAATTACACCATCATCAGTTCCTGCATAGAGAAGATCTTTTTTTACCTTCGATTCCGCGAGTGATACAATAAGGCCCCATAATGAAGTAGAAACATCTTTTGCTACCGCATCAATACTCCAGTACTTGCCCATCACCTTAAACTGGTTCCTGTCTTCATTCCTTGAAAGATCTTCAGATATGACTTCCCAGCTCCGTCCACGGTTATCGCTTCTGAATACTTTATTAGCCGCCATATAAATTCTTTCTTTCTGATGAGGGCTTATTACAATCGGGGTATCCCAATACCAGCGATAGGTTTTTTCTCCTTTTCGTGGAACTGGTCTGATACTTATTGATTCCTCGCTTTTCTTATCCCAGAGAGCAGCATTACCGTACTGAGATTCAGTGTAAACTATATTTTCATCCTTAGGATCAATTGCAACCCAGAATCCATCGCCACCAACTGTTACTTTCCAGTCTCCATTTACCACACCATCCCTGTTTATATTGCGCGACGGACCTCCCATAGAATTATTATCCTGTGTGCCCCCATAAACATTGTAAAATGGCAGAGCATTATCTACACTTACCCTGTAGAACTGGGAAACAGGAAGATTTGATTTAAAGATCCAATTCTTCCCTTCGTCGAATGATTCGTAAATGCCACCGTCACCACCGATATAAATATGTTTTGTATCATTGGGGTCAATCCATAGAGCATGATCGTCAACATGTCTCTGGTTGTTCCCAATTGCTGTCCATGTTTTTCCAGCATCCGTTGTTACCTTTGAAATAGTTTCAGTGCTGTATACTTTATCAACATCTTTCGGATCACAGTAAATTTCATTATAATATTGTCCGCTTGATGCGTAGGAACTCATCTTTTCCCAGGATGCGCCCCTGTTAACCGATCTGTAGAAGCCGCTTGATTCGCCGGCAGCCTCCATAATAATATAGAGAACATCCGGATTAACGGGTGATATTGCGATACCCATTCCTCCAATATCTACTGTGGGAAGTCCGGTCATTATCTTGTTCCAGGTCGTTCCCGCATCTTTTGATTTATAAACTGCTGATTCAGGTCCACCTCCAATTTTTGTAAAAACATGTCTTCTTCTCTGTTCCGAAGTTGCATACAAAACATCCGGATTCCGGGGATCAAGTACAATATTATTAACACCTGTATTCTCGCTGATATCCAGTACTTTATTCCATGTATTTCCACCATCTGTTGTTTTGTAGATGCCCCGCTCACCTCCCGGCCCCCATATCGAACCTTCGGCAGCTACATATACAACATCAGTATTGCGGGGATCGATAGAGATCATTCCGATCTGTCTTGATTCCTTTAGACCCATGTTTTTCCAGGTGGCACCGGCATCTTCCGTTTTATAAACACCATCTCCATAACCCAACTGACGCTGATGTGTGTTTTCACCGGTACCTGCCCAGACAACCGATGGGTTTTCAGGATCCATTGTAAGACAGCCGATTGCATAAGCTCCGTATTTATCAAAAACAGGTGACCATGTAGTTCCATTATTTATTGTTTTCCAGATATTGCCGGCTCCCACTCCTGCATAAATCTCAGAATGATTTTTAGGATTTACTGCAAGATCAGATATTCTTCCCGATGCCCATGCCGGGCCTATACTGCGGAAAGATAGTCCTCCGAATGTGGAAGAAGTCAGTCCTGTATCTTTTTTCTCAGACTCTTTTACAACATTTTTTTTCTTTTGTGCATCTGCCGGATTAATGCAGATAAATAATCCCAGAATAAATACGATGAAAAGGTTCATTTTCATGATAATAAGTTTTTTGGATTATAGTTTTTAGATTTATGCTAAGATATGAAAATCCTTTGCGTCAGTCAGCAGGTTTTAGTGAAATTTGTTTACTTTGTAAGATATTCTACAACATAAAAAAATGACAAATTTTTCAGATATTTTGCTGGATCGCAGGACAATACGGAAATACACCTCCAAACCTGTTGATGATAAGCTTCTTAATGAACTGCTGATTATGGGATGCCGGGCTTCCACAACAGGGAATATGCAGGTCTATAGTATTATTATTACCCGCGAACAAAAGATGAAGATTGATCTTGCTCCTTTACATTTTAATCAGAAAATGATTACAGAAGCTCCTGTTGTACTGACATTCTGTGCAGATTTCAACAGATTTAACAGGTGGTGCCTGTTGAGAAAAGCTGAGCCGGGATATGATAATTTCCTCTCATTCATGACCGCTGCCATTGATACATTGCTTGTCGCACAAACGGTATGTATTGCAGCAGAGTCAAAGGGTCTTGGAATTTGCTATCTCGGAACCACAACTTATAATGCACATAAAATCATCGACCTTCTGAAGCTTCCCAAAGGAGTAATTCCTGTCACGACAGTTACTCTTGGATGGCCGGCTGAAAAGCCTGAACAAGTAGACAGGTTACCCATGGAAGCCATAATTCATAAAGAGCGATATGTGGATTATTCAAATGAGAATATTGAAAAATATTATAAATCTAAAGAGATACGAGAGGATTC
>JANYIW010000264.1 GCA_025358645.1 Bacteroidales bacterium | reverse complement strand
TAATTGAATTTGTAGCTTAATCCAAGTGTCAAATAACCAAGACCATAACCCAATTCACCAAACCCGGCAAGTTTATCGCTAAAATAGTAGCGACCACCCAGATATAGGGCTAATAATGGACGAATAGTAGAAGTAGATCCTTTCACATAATTATTCCCATTATAAACATAATCAGTAAATGACTCGATTCTTAAACCCAATGCAATTCCGCCATAAGTGTCAAGTTTGCTCACCTTGAATAGATCATAATGAATGGCGCCGCGGGCAGCAACGATTATATCGTTCCATGACCAATCGTAAGAAGTTGCGAAAGCATAAGAAGTATGTTTATACCCTATAATACCTCCAATAGAGAGTGGACCAATATTTTCAAGGTCCTTAATTCCTTTTTCTATGCTCAAACTAAATGCAGGTAAGGAAGTTGTTCCATAACCATAGCCATACCATCCAAATCCAACGCCCAGGTTTCCTACCATGTCACCATTTTTAAAAGCCTGTGCTTTTACAGTCGACTGTGATACAATAGCTAAAGCTATAACTAAAACAGAGAGTCTGGTCAATTTTTTCATAGTTTTATCTTTAAATAGTTAAATAAATAATAAACAAACATTTGTGGAATTTGTTTAACAGAATTTTTAAATTTGTTGCATCATATTATCAAATTCAAAATAAACTCATCTACCTTAACTGTTACTGCATTTTTCTACTTTAAAACATAAACAATAAAAATTTGTTCACTCTTTAAAGCTTTTTAAGTAAGCAAAAAGTAAGCTAATTTACTTATTCTATTTCAAGGAAAGAAGGAAACCTGACTTTTTTTACAATTTTTAGCTGAATTCTGTAAATGATATGACGGAAAATGATACACAAGAAGTGTCTGCTGGATTATTACTTATGCACCTTTAAAATTAGAAACATTACAGCGGCAAGTGAAGCGCCAACAAATGGACCCAGTATAGGTACCCAGGCATATTTCCAGTCACTGTCACGTTTACCAGGTATAGGAAGAAAGAAATGTATAATTCGCGGACCCAGATCACGGGCCGGATTTATAGCATACCCGGTTGGGCCTCCAATAGAAAGGCCCAGGCCAAGCACAACTATAGAGACGGGTAAGGCATTCAAAGCACCCAGTCCGACTTCGGGTTGTGCCATATAAAGAACAGCAAGTGCAAGTACGTAAGTTCCAATAGCTTCAGTCATAACATTATACCAGTAACTTCGAATATTTGGAGCAGTAACGAAAACTGCAAGTTTATAATCTGCATCGGCGGTTGCATCAAAATGCTTTTTATATGCCAGCCAGACCAGGAAAGAACCAAACATGGCACCCAACAACTGGGCACACATATACGTTGGCAACAGATTAATAGAAAATTTATGTGCAATCACAAGAGCCAGCGTTACAGCAGGATTCAAATGGGCTCCACTAAATGGTGCTGCAATTAATACTCCTGTAAAAACTCCGACAGCCCAGCCGAAAGATATTACTATCCAGCCACTATTATTTCCTTTTGTTTTATCGAGAAGGACATTAGCTACAACACCTCCTCCAAAAACAAGAATTATTGCAGTTCCGAAAAATTCAGCCCAAAATGCATTCATATAGGTTAGTTATTTGATAATTGTTAATAATTATTTCTGATGTAAAATTGATGTAGGGACATAAAATGTAAATTGATGTAGGGACATAAAATGTAAATTGATGTAGGGACATAAAATGTAAATTGATGTAGGGACATAAAATTTTATGTCCCTACATCGATTATTGCCTATCATTCCGAATCATCCGCCCATACCTTTGCTGCATTTACAGCACGGTGCCATCCTTTTATCAATGAGCGTGTTTCACTTTCTTCAATTTGCGGAGAAAAGGTTCTATCTATCTGCCATTGCTGCCTGATCTCACTTATATTGCTCCAGTAATTTACAGCAATGCCGGCCAAATAAGCAGCGCCAAGAGCAGTCGTTTCAGTAATTTTTGGACGTACAACTTTTGTCTGTAATAAATCAGACTGGAACTGCATTAGTTGGTTGTTTACTGTTGCTCCTCCATCTACACGTAATTCACGGATATCAATGCCTGAATCTTTTTGCATTGCAAGCAGAACTTCCAGTGTCTGATAGGCTATACTGTCAAGAGCGGCGCGGGCAATATGTGCTGAAGTGGATCCCCTGGTTATACCAACAAGAGTACCACGTGCATGCTGATTCCAGTGCGGAGCACCCAATCCGGCAAAAGCAGGAACAAAATAGACTCCTTCACTATCTTTGACCTTTGCTGCCAGTTTCTCTACATCGCCCGATTTTTTAATAATGCCTAAGCCATCCCGAAGCCATTGAACAACAGCGCCTGCAATGAAAATGCTCCCTTCAAGTGCATATTGTGTGTCATTCCCGATTTTCCAGGCTATTGTTGTGAGGAGTTTACTCGTTGATTGAATTGGTTTATTACCAATATTCATCATCATAAAACATCCTGTCCCATAAGTGTTTTTGACCATCCCGGGTTCAATACACATTTGTCCGAACAGAGCTGCCTGTTGGTCACCAGCTATTCCTGCAACAGGTATTGAAGTGGAAAACTGCCCAACAGTTTTACCATATATTTCACTGGACGATCTGACTTCAGGGAGCATAGCTGACGGGATATTGAATATTCTGAGCAATTCCTTATCCCATTTAAGAGTGTGAATATTAAAGAGCATCGTTCTTGAAGCATTCGAAACATCTGTTATATGTAATTGGCCCCGGGTAAGGTTCCATATCAGCCAGCTGTCAATAGTTCCAAATGCCAGTTGCCCCTCTTCTGCAAGTTTCCTGGCATCTTTCACATTATCAAGAATCCACCGCACTTTTGTCGCTGAAAAATATGCATCGATAATCAAACCTGTTTTTTCAAGGATCATCGTACTATGCCCATCAATTTTCAACTTATCACAGAAATCTGCCGTACGTCTGTCCTGCCATACTATGGCATTGTAAACAGGTTTACCGGTTTTTTTGTTCCAGACAACAGTTGTCTCACGCTGGTTTGTAATACCAATTGCTGCAATGTTAACACTTTCGAGTCCGGCTTTAGTAATAGCCTCAAGCGCAACACCTGCCTGGGTTGACCAGATTTCATCGGGATCGTGCTCAACCCAGCCGGGCTTCGGGAAATATTGAGTAAATTCCTTTTGTGCAGTTGCTACCGGGAGTCCGTTGTGGTCAAAAACGATAGCACGCGAACTTGTAGTTCCCTGATCGAGCGCTAAAATGAATTCTTTCATAGTCCCTATTATTAAATAAAAATACCTAATTAAATAACCCCCAACAAATTAAACTTCGGTTCACCCCCTTTCCTGTTTCCCCCAAAGGGGAAATGATCAACCGGTCATCGTAACTCCTTCCCCCGTGGGGGAAGGTTGGGAAGGGGGGTAATTCAAAAGAACCTATATATAATTTTTAACTAACTGATTATATGATTCTATCTGATCTGACTTCCATTTCTGATCGTACCCGAATTCAGTTGCCATCAAATCAGCCACTTCGGGAGCGATTTCTGCGCTTGCACGGGCATTTAGAAATAAGGAACGGGTCCTTCTGGCCAGGATATCTTCCACATTTAAGGGCATTTCATTCCTGCAGATCCAAAGTATCTCAGCCCTGGTATAGGGAAGTCTCGGATCAACAGGTATTCCCAATCCGGAGTTTTCCGATATCATTTTTTTAATTTCAATAGAATTATCGCCATAAATATGCAGTCTGTCTGAAGTATTAATAGTAGCTAGTGTTGTCAGTTTAAGGTCTGAAGTAATACAGATCGCCCTTTTCAGAAACCCTTCTTTAATTGCCCGGTCAATAGTCTCTTCTGCCATGCGCCGGTAAGTGGTCCACTTCCCCCCAATAATAGTAAGAAGTCCTGAACGTGAAAGAGTTATCTTGTGTCTGCGTGAGACCTCCTTTGTTGAAGCAGGATTATCAGGATCAGCCGCGAGCGGGCGCAATCCTGCAAATACACAGAGTATATCTTCCCTGCGCACAGGTTTAACAAAGTACCCTTCAGCAGTCTGTAAAATAAAATTTATCTCACTTTCAAGGGCGACAGGTTCCAGACTAATTGTATCGAGCGGAGTATCTGTAGTACCTATCACCACCTCATTATACCATGGAATAGCAAAGAGGACTCTGCCGTCTGAAGTTTTCGGGATCATTATTGCAGAGTCGCTCTTAAGGAAAGACTTATCGAGAACAATGTGTACACCCTGACTGGGTCTGATCGTAGCTTTTGATTCCGGATTGTCCATCCTGGCTACGTCGTCAGCAAATACACCGGTTGCATTTATAACAAGCTTAGCCTTTAAAATGAATTCTTTACCCGAAGCAATGTTAAGGGCTCTTACACCACTAATTTTCCCGTTCGCATCCTTCAAAAGATTTGTAACTTTAAAATAGTTAAGCACAGTACCTCCTTTTTCTGCGCATGATTGTGCCAGGGTAATTGCCATGCGTGAATCATCAAACTGTCCATCGTGATATACAACACCACCTTTTAATCCTTTTGGTTTTAAAAGAGGTAACCGGGAAAGTGTCTTAT
>JANYIW010000261.1 GCA_025358645.1 Bacteroidales bacterium | reverse complement strand
CCCGGTACCGATTTCATCAGAAAGGACACCAGCAAGTTGTGCCGATGTGGTCGAGGCAAACTGGCTAAGATTGGATGTAAGAGCAACCGTCCCTGTTGCTGCAGGAAGTGTGAGAGTATAATTAATTGCAGAAGCATTCGCCGAAGAAACAGTGGTGGTCCCGGTTGATGTCCCCTTTAATGCAATTTTAGAGTTATCAAAAGTCTTTAATCCTGTTACTGATTGAACTCCTGCTAAAAGCATATCTCCTGATCCTTTAGAATTGAATGTAGTCCAATCAGCTGCAGTCAGATAACCATCAACTGAAGTAGTTGCTGCTCCCAATTTCGTTTTTATTGTTGCATTAGTTTCATCACCATTATTTGTTCCGCTGGTATTTGTAATTACGGTTTGTTGCGTATCAGTTACATAATTTCTATTTGCTGATGGAGCAATATCGACTGTGGTTGCATCAGCTCCAACTGTAACAAGTCCTTTTGTATCATAGGTGATCTTGGTCTTGGTTGATCCCGTGATTGCTGGATTACCGATTACCTTCTCTGCATCAAGCTCATTCAGAGCTCCCTGTACTGTTACTGCTGAGATATTACCTGCAGCCGTATTGACAATGTCTGTGGCTGTTGCGTCTGTACCTGATGTCACAAGTCCTTTTGAGTCATAAGTGATCTTAGTCTTTTGTGCCCCAATTATCGCTGCATTGGCATCAGTTTTAAGTGCAAGAGCATCGAAAACAGCATTCTGGGATGGAGCTACTGTTGTAACTCCGTTGGTAATAACATCTGCTACCTTTGAATCTGCATATGTATTTGATGTTGTGTTCGCTGCATTATCGCCTGTATTTGTGCCTGATATAGCTGCAAGCTTCGTTTGCTCTGCTGTTGTATAATCATTCGTTGATAAACCCTTCCCAGCTACTTTATCAACCTTTAAACCTAATTGATCATATGTTAACTTAGCACTTGGATATTGAACGTCTGTGGAAGCTACAGAAAGAGATGTCACCTTATTGGCGGCATCTTCTGGTGTAAATCCTAAGGCGCCCTCTTTATTATTGAAAACATTCCAATCAACTGATGTCAGATAGCCATCTGTCGATGTTGAGGCTGCTCCCAGCTTTGTTTTAATTGTTGTTGTGGTTTCATCACCGGTATTTATCCCTGACACAGTTGCATTATCTGTGGCCGTTAGTGTCTTTCCTGCTGCTATTGTTAATGTACCTGTCCCCGCGGTTATCGTGTTACCGTTGATACTTTCTGCGGTGGCTGCTCCTACATTTGGAGTTGTTAATGCTGGACTGACTGCTAATACAACATTACCTGTTCCTGTTGTTGCGGTAACTCCCAATGTACCGTCACCACCAGAAGTGTTTACTATACCATTAGAAGTTAGATTGCTTAAATTGGTTATATTTTGGCTAGTATTTACTGTTATTGTCCCAGTCGTGTTAGTCAATCCTGTACTAAATGTTACTGGCGTTTGATAATCAGTTCCTGCGGTTGCTATACTTAAGATCCCTGTTGCTGCAGTATTTTTAACAAGCCCTGTACTTAATGATCCTAAAAATTGTGCGCCACTCAGACCTGCATCAGCTGTCCCCTGTACAATAAACTTATTTGCGAAAGAGACACTTGCAGACCCATCTATACTATTACCTGCTAAGTTCACAGGCGATGTCCATTTTGCAGCACTTCCATCAATACTTGTAATTCCTGTTAAAGATTGGATTGCTGAAGCTCTGTTAATTGCAATTTGAGTAGTCCCAAGATAAAATGTCTGACTTGTTGCTGCTTTAAGCGCCAGCTGATCATATGTTAACTTTGCACTTGGATATTGAAAGTCTGTGGAAGCTACAGAAAGAGATGTCACCTTATTGGCTGCATCTTCTGGTGTAAATCCTAAGGCGCCCTCTTTATTATTGAAAACATTCCAATCAACTGATGTCAGATACCCATCTGTCGATGTTGAGGCTGCTCCCAGCTTTGTTTTAATTGTTGCTGTGGTTTCATCACCGGTATTTGTCCCTGAATGAGTTCCTCCCAATATAGTTCCACTTCCACTTACTGTTAATGTCTGACCATCTGCAATGGTTAATGTAGAGGATGTTGCCGGTGCTGTAATTGTTAACTTATTGATGGTTGTCGCTGTTGCATTTCCCAATGTTGGGGTAATAAGCATCGGTGATGTACCAAATACCAATAAGCCGGTTCCGGTTTCATCAGATATAACACCAGCCAGTTCGGCTGAAGTCGTTAATGCAAACTGGTTAAGCTTCCCTGACTTAAGTGCATAACCCGTAAGATCCTGATCTCCCGTATTACTTCCTGATAAACTCGATCCTGCTGATATTGTCGCATTATTGATTGCACTCCCTGGTATGCTGATTGATGTATTGCTTGCCAATGTGATTCTACCTTTATCATCTACTGCCAAGGTCGGAACCTGTGTCGCCGTTCCGTATGACGCTGCCGTTACTCCTGTGGTTATTAATGTCGGATTTGGATAATTTCCTGTCAGGTCTCCTCCTGCTGCTCCCCCCGGTGCTGTCCCGCTGATGGTGGTATTGCCTGCCGCGGTCAACCTTCCTTTACTGTCCACGGTAAAG
>JANYIW010000149.1 GCA_025358645.1 Bacteroidales bacterium | reverse complement strand
ATTATCAGAAGGGGTGAGATTTACAATTTTTTTAATCGTAAAAGGTCCAGGAAAGACCGTAACGTAACATCCTGATATTCATAGGATAGTTAGGCACCATGTAGTAATTATAGCGTATGCTTTGTCCCATGAGTCTGGCATTTACATGATCGAACATTACAAAGATCCTGGTTCTTTTAATTTTTAAATTTATAAAGAAGTTAATAAAAGGATAATCCCCTGCGGTTACCTTATCTTGCCTGTAAAACCTTCCGGTAGCCGGCATATAAGCATAAGGATAATACGTGGTATTATATGTTACATCAACACCCAACTGCGTATTCAGTTTTCCTCCGGTTTTTGCAAATTTGAACAGGTGTTCAAAATAACCTGCAGAACGAATTGTTGCAAGCGGAAGGTCAAGTATTTTCGAATTTGTACTTTTCTGAACAATTAAATCAGTTGCGAGATGAAATTTCCAGGCTCTCAGCTCATTTTTGAGTGTAATGGCTGCTACCGAAAGACCTCCCGAATACTGTGAAGGAAGCTTCGTGGTATCAAAATCTGCATAATTCTTTATAACTGCATAATTGAATTTTAATTCCGTCTTCCTTGCAGGATATTTGAATGCTGTTCCAAGATCGATCCTGAATTCTTTTTTAAAATTATTATTCCATTTGATATTGTTACCGCCCCACCGTTCGTACCAGATTGACGGTTGCCTGTTCACAATGGAACCGGTGATCAACCATAATGCTCTTCCCTTTTTCCAGTTAAATGTTTTGGATATTTCACCGTCCAGATTGAAATCACCTATTCTGTAACCTGTTAAATACAACTCTCCGGTTGTTACCCAACGAAACTTATCTCCGATGTTATTATACATTCTCCCAATCAGAACATTACTGCTTTTGTGTAATACAGGCGTATGTGCAGAAAAGGTATAAGGTGTTGGAATAATATAACTGAAGGTTAAAATTTCATTTCGAATTCCTACTCCCCCACCTAGTCTGAATTTCCTTGTTTCATCAGTAGTAAAATCAAACCTGACAGTATTTTTAATTATTCCGGAGTGGAGTGAATCAGCAGTGATCTTGTTAGTCACCAATACTACAGAATCATAAAGTACTGACATTGGAACTGCGTCTTTGTACGTTCGTGAATTACTTTCAAGTTCAAAAATATGTGAGAATGTCCCACTTAATCCGAAAAAACCTGATCGTTTGTGCGAACTGCTGTCGGTTTTTACAACAGGATCGCTGCTGAAGGTATATCGCTGCACCAGCAGCAGGTTGCGGTTCTTAAGATTGCTGTTCGCTTTATTAAGTGCACCCAGTATTGTAGGAACGTCGAGGGTTTTAGGCCGATTAAGATCTTCAAGATTAATTATCCCACCATTTTCATACGACAACAGGTTATTCAGACCAAGTGAAAAGTAGAGATTATATTTTAAACCTGTATACGAGGAATAAAAAGTAAATGTTTTATTGGCTGACCTCTCATAATTATATTGTCCAAGACTAAACACTATATCATATATGACTCCGAAATTTAAAAATCTGTTCACGTTCTGTGAATGCCTCACTCTGAATGTTTGCTCCGAAATATCCCTGGGACCTGAAAAACTCCAGTCCAGTTCTGTATAAGGAACCTGGGTATTCATAAATATTGTATTTGAAGGTACATGCATTAATGGGTAATAGTAGGCATAAAGGAATTTATCAGGATCTGTAATCCTGTCAAAAAAACTGAGCTGGTAAAAAGGCAGACCATAATTACCCAGACTTGCATTAACAGGTGAGTATTTGTCTGCAAGTTTGAACCGGTCAGATAATGAAAAGACTGTGTCAATAGGAAGGTTCACCTCTTCGGAGTAATCGGCAGAAAGAGTCCATTCCTTTAGAATTCTTGGTTTTTTTACAGAATCCTGTTTAAGTGCATTTGACCTGGGTGGAATGACATTTGGTTTCTGGGCATACAAACCTGAAGAAATAGCTAGAAGCAGTATTATAGAAATATGTCTGATCATCCGGTGCAAATATAGAAAATATGAAAGGCCCTGCCAAATTGAGGGTCTGATTTTCCTTTTAGCCACCAGGATACAAAGACACAATGAGGCACTAATCTACATTATCATTAAGATAAGCGTTGTTTTCTCTTAAAACAGGTTCGTCATTAGCGTCGGATGTTAATGTGAACTTTGACAATTTACTTTCTGTTCCACCCTCCGGGGCCCCGAGTGAAAGGTTTCTTCTGACATAAGCAGGCACATCTTCAAAAGTATCTATATTCTCTTTCATTGTCTTATTTGAAAGGCCTTCCCTTTTCAGAAGGTTTTGCATATGTTTCACTTTTCTCAATGTTGCCTCTGGCTTTTCACCTGGCTCATCATTTTCTACCAATCTCCTGCTTCTGATCTCATCCATCTCGTGACTATGTTCAAGACTGAAATCAATCACTCCCTGAGATTCTTCTTCAAAATCGGTAATAATGGATCTTTTTCCTTTTTCATGAACAGAAAATACATCATTTCCGGTCTCAGGTAAAATTCTTGAGGGAATTGCACTTTGACTTGTAAACAATTCTACCTTACTTGGTTTTTTAGGCTTATAAGGCTGGAAAATACTGTTCGATTCAAATCCTGTTGCTATAACTGTCACACTGATTTCTTCATTAAGATTTTCATCCTTCGATAATCCCCTTATGATCAAGGCATCATCTGAGGCTGAATCGTACATGTAATCAGTGATTTCACCAAGTTCATCCATCGTGATCTCATGTTCTCCTATTCCTGAAGAAATATTAATAAGAATACTTTTTGCCCCGGTGATATCATTTGAATTCAACAGCGGTGAGGAGAGTGCATCTTCAATAGCTTTAATTGCCCTGTTTTCTCCGGACGCTTTACCCATGCCCATTATAGAGACACCTGAGTTTTTCATCACAGTTTCCACATCAGCAAAATCAACATTAATATAACCTGTAATAGTAATTATTTCTGCAATTCCCTTTACTGCTGTAGTCAGAATGTCATCAGCCTTTGCAAATGCCGTTGAAACAGATTGGTTACCGTAAATCTCCCTCAGCTTTTCATTATTAATTACCAGTAATGAATCGACATAATCTTTAAGTTCGGTTACCCCGTCAATCGCTTGCCGGATACGTACTTTCCCTTCTGATTTAAAAGGAATAGTCACAACAGCAATGGTAAGAAATCCAGCTTCCTTACAGGCTTTTGCAATTACCGGTATAGCTCCTGTCCCGGTTCCTCCTCCCATCCCTGTTGTAATGAAAACCATCTTCGTATTTCCCGATAATGCATCCATTACGTCGTTAAGATTCTCTATAGCTGCCTGCCTGCCAATTTCCGGTTTACTTCCGGCTCCCCTTCCTTCGGTCAGTGATTCTCCGATCTGAACTTTTATAGGGACCTGGCTTTTTAACAGTGCCTGATGGTCAGTATTACAAATCACAAAATTCACATCCATGATGCCCTTTTCAAACATGTGATTGACAGCATTGTTGCCGCCCCCACCAATTCCTAGAACTTTTATAATCGATGACCTCTCTAAAGGTAGATCAAAGTTCATTATATCGTCTGACATAGCATAGTTAATTAATTGATTATGAATAGCTTCTTCTAAATAAAACCCTCTTTATTACTTGATAGGCTGATCTTCAACCTCAAACATTCTGGAAAGCATACTCTTAATTTTTTCAGTGAGCGGCATTTTTTCCTCTTCATGAGCAGGCGGGGAAAATGATTCTTGCTCTTCCTCTTCCTCCTTAAGTTGACCAACAATCACTGCTTTGGGTTTAATATATTCTTCCGTATTACCTGCATTGAATGTCTTTTTGTAGGTTTCAAGATATTCAAACCCGCGCATTATCAACCCGACACTTGTGGCATACATAGGCTGGTTAATTTCATTTTTCGCTGAACCTGCAAGATGTTCATTTGGCAAACCAATTCTTACATCCATAGCAGTTTTGAACTTCATCAGTTGAGGAAGGTGTTTCAACATGGCGCCTCCGCCAGTGATTACAACGCCCGCAGCAAGTTTATCTGCATACCCTGAATTCTGTATTTCAAAATTAACTGCATCAATAATCTCTTCCATTCTAGACTGGATTATATAGGCGAGACTTTTGAATGATATCTCTTTTGGTTCACGACCGCTGATACCAGGTATTGAAACGACTTTATCTTCAGGAGCTATATCTCCAAGAGCCGAACCATATTGAATTTTTAGCTGCTCAGCATGTCGTTGCAGTATTGCACAACCTTCCTTTATATCTTTTGTTACAACATTTCCGCCAAACGGGATCACCGCAGTATGTCGGATAATGTTATCGTAATAGACTGCTACATCAGTAGTTCCTCCACCTATATCAACCAGAACGACTCCTGCTTCTTTTTCGTCATCAGTGAGCACTGCATCGGAGGAAGCCAATGGTTCCAGAATCATATCCTTCACAGTCAGATTTGCTTTCCGGATACATTTTTCGATGTTTTTTGCTGCAGCGACCTGCCCGATCACAATATGAAAATTGGCTTCCAGCCGTCTGCCACACATACCGATAGGATTTTTAACCCCGGTCTCATTATCAACTATGAAATTCTGAGGGATAACATGAATAATCTCTTCCCCGATGTCGATATGTATTTTATGCATATCGTCAATCAGTTTGAAGACCTCCTCTTTTTGAATTTCATCATCGTATGCTTCACGTATTATATAGCCACGGTTTTTCATACTTTTTATATGTTGCCCGGCTATGCCAACAAAGACTTCAGAGAATAGAATCCCTGATCTCTTTTGTACGTCCAAAACGGTTGTCTGGATGGCGTTAACTGTCTCCTCAATATTAAGAACAACGCCTCTCTTTACCCCTTTTGAAAGAGCTTTGCTTAGTCCGAGAATCTCAATTTTGCCATTCTCGTTTTTCTTACCGACAATTGCCACAATTTTTGTGGTTCCGATGTCGATGGCTGCTACATACTGTTCCTTTTTATTCATAACTTGTATATGGTTATTTCTGATTATCTCTTCTTTTGCAAACTATCTGATCCTTAAATTCAAGGTTTATTACAGTATATTTATTCCAGCCTACTTTGGGCAATACTTTATCGTAGAAAGCTTCAAGGTTCCTGAGTTTACCCTCATAATTTTCTGCTGTCCCAAGGTGAACAACCTGGTTACCGGTTCGTGGAATAAGATCAATTTCATCGTTTCCATCCACATAAATCTGATCTATCAGAGCAGACCAGAATTTGTCATCATTTATATAATTCACCAGGTGATAAATATCTTTAAGTATTGAGTGTTTAATACTGGTGTCAAGAACACTCACTCCATTAAGCATGGCTGAACTTATATTCACATTACCTTCAACAATATGCAGTCGCGGGTTATATAGATTTCTTCTCCTCACAACAAACCCTTCTTCATCAACAAAAAAGTCTCCACCATCACCAGGCATCACTCTCATAACCGGATTACGTTGCTCAACATAAATATGGACTATTCCATCAATTGAAATATACACTTCGGCCTTTTTTAATTCTCTCAACACATTAATCCTCTTTTCAATGGCCGATACTGATACATCTTTTACAAGTTCACCGGCAATCCTGGATGAGTTTCCGTAGGCAAGGTTTAAAAGTTGTTTTTTCGTAACAAAATGATAATCAGACGAATCACTAATATCTATAACTATTCCTCCACAAGGTCTCGAATTGGCAGAACTGACAAGAAAAACCGGTATTATAATAAGGTATAACACAGGTATAATAAGTAGTATTTTCAGAATCTTCCTCATCATATTCTCTCTCTCCTAAGCTTATCTTCTATAGGTGCAACAAGTGTATCAATATCACCAGCTCCTATTGTCAGCAAAACATCAATTTTGTCGGAATCCAGTTTACCCGGAATATCCGACTTTGCCAGCAATCTCTTTTTGCCGGATCTCATTTTATTGAAAATCAGTTCGGATGTAACTCCTTCTATCGGTTTTTCACGTGCCGGGTATATTGGAAGGAGTATTACTTCATCCAGTTCATCAAGTATTTTTGCAAACCCATCAGCATGATCGCGCGTTCGTGAAAAAAGATGCGGTTGAAAAATCCCTGTAATTTTCCGTCCTGCAAAATATTCCTTAACACTTTTTATGCATACCCTGATCTCCTCAGGATGATGTGCGTAATCATCTACAAAAACCAGTCCTGGCAAGTTAATCCTTATATCAAACCGGCGTCTTACCCCCTGGAAGAGCATGACAGCCTTTCTGATTTCCTGTTCTGTTACACCGCACATCATTGCTACAGCAATAGCTGCAGTAAAATTTTCGATATTAATAATACCGGGGAATGCAAAATGCAGATCTTCAATAGTAGCTGTTGGTGACTTAAAATTGAAACTGTAATAATCTTCAGATCGTTTTATATCCGTTGACCTGAAATCAGCTTCGCTGTTAAGCCCGTAAGTATAGCAGGAGACTCCTTCGGGAACCACAACATCTTTACGTATTCTGCTGTTTACTATAAGGTCGCCTCCATGTCTGATTTTTCCGCAAAACTCATTATATGCTTTTATCATGTTAGCCTGATCTCCATATATATCAAGATGGTCTGCATCAAGCGAAGTTACGATTGCAATAAGGGGTTTAAGCCTATGGAAAGAACGGTCAAATTCGTCAGCTTCCATAACTGTAAACCTGCTGTCGCCAAGGAGAAGATTTGAATTGTAGTTTTTTGATATACCTCCAAGAAATGCCGAACAGTCGATATGTGACTGCTTCAGCAGATGTGCTAACATGGTTGACACAGTGGTCTTACCATGAGTTCCGGCAACGGCAAGTGTGTCAGTATTCGAGGATATCTCACCAAGTATCTCAGATCTTTTATAAATCATGAATCCGTTACTCCTGAAAAAAGAAAGTATTTGATTCTCAGCGGGAATTGCAGGAGTGTAAACTATAATAACCTTGCTTTTATCTGAACTGTTTCTGAAAAGATCAGGTAGAAATTTTAAATCATCCTTATATGTGACTGTACAATTATTTTCAATTAATGAAAGAGTTATTCTGCTTTCAGACCTGTCGTATCCTGCAACAACATACCCGCCTTTTGCAAAATAAAGAGCAAGGGCGCTCATGCCGATACCACCTATGCCGACAAAATACATTCCTTCTATATTTTTGAAATCAATCATTTCCCGGCAAGTTTAAGTACTTCTTCAGCAATCCTTATATCTGCATCCCTGTCGGCCATTTTCAATATGTTTTCAGCATAATTGTCTCTTCTTGTCTTATCTGAAATAAGTTTAATTGCTTCATCTACCAAAGTTTTAACGGCCTGATTATCTGTTATCAACATAGCAGCATTGCTATTTGACAAAGCCTCTGCATTCCTGGTCTGGTGATCCTCAGCCACATTTGGAGAAGGAATCAGAATTACAGGTTTACCAACAAGACACAATTCGGAAATAGTTCCGGCTCCGGCTCTGGAAACAATAATATCTGCAGCAGCATAGGCATAGTCCATCCGGTTAATAAATCCGTGTACAGCGATGTTTCCGCTGAATGATACGGAAACCAGCGCTTTTACATTTTCAAAGTAATATTTTCCTGTCTGCCACAACCATTGACAATCAGAGTCCCTTAATTTGTTTATGTTTTCTGAAAGGCTGTTATTAATGGTTCCTGCTCCGAGTGATCCACCCAGGACTAGTATAACAGGGAACTCTTTTTTAAGGTTGAAAAAACAAAGCGCTTCATCCTGCAAGCTTTTAAGATTGTCGAAATTATGGCGTACCGGATTCCCTGTTTTAATTATTTTTTTTGCAGGGAAATATTTTCCCATCCCATCATAAGCTACGCAAATTACTGAAGCTCTTTTTGCCAGAAGTCTATTTGTTACTCCTGCATAGCTGTTCTGTTCCTGAATAAGTGTCGGAATTCCCATTCTTCCAGCCTGCCGGAGAACCGGACCACTGGCATAACCACCTACTCCGACTACAACATCAGGACTAAATTCCCTGATTACCTTTTTTGCTTTGTACAGACTCTTCAACAGTTTTATCAGAACTGGTATGTTTTTCAGAGTCAGGCTCCTGTATAATCCTGCAACCGGTAATCCGATTATTCTGTAACCTGCGGCGGGAATCTTTTCCATTTCCATTCTTCCCTCGGCGCCCACAAAGAGAATCTCAGTATCAGGATCAATTTTCCTGAGTGCATTGGCAATTGATATAGCCGGGAAAATATGCCCGCCTGTACCGCCACCACTGATTATCACTTTTTTATGTTTTTGCAGATTCATATATCTTTTCTCCTTCATCAGAAATTTCTTCTTCAGACAGTTCTTCTTTTTTTATTCTTGCATTTACTACCCTGCTTACACTCAGTATTGCACCGATTGAAAAACTCATTACAAGAACAGAGGTTCTTCCCCAGCTAACCATTGGGAGTGTCTGCCCTGTTACCGGAAACAATCCTACCGCGACCATCATATTAAGCATTGCCTGAATAACAATCATAACAATCAGACCCAGCACCAGAAAGGCCGGGAATGCAGTTTCACATTTTTTTGCAATGGTAATCCCTCTGAACAGCAGTATCATATATGCCAGAATAAGAGGGATGGCGCCGAATAATAGTCCATATTCTTCTATAATAATCGCAAATATGAAGTCAGAGTTCGACTGCGGAAGCATGTTTCTCTGGGTACTTTTCCCGGGTGCTTTTCCGAATAACCCGCCCGTTGAGATTGCAATCTTCGCCTGATTCGACTGATAGTCTCCGTCTTCATCCGCTTTACCTGAGAAAAAATGTTCAATCCTGTTTTTCCAGACCTGAACCCTGTTATCTTTTTTGACCACAGTAAGAACCAGGGCAAAGAGTATAACTGCAACTACTCCCAACCCAACATAAGCAAAAAGAAATTTGATAGGGACCCTGCCAATGAACATTATTATCATGCTCATACCAAATATCATGAGTGATGTAGAGAGGTTTTCTGGCAGGATCAAACCACAGACAATGCCAACCGGGAGAATAAAATACTTTGATACCAATATAAAATTATTCAATTCATTCTGATATTTTGCCAGAGACCGCGCCAGATAAAGCACAAGCGCCACCTTGGCAACATCTGATGTCTGAAGTTTAAATCCTGTGCCTGGAATTACTATCCATCGGGTTGCCTCATTAACCCTCGATCCAAATGCAAAAGTCAAAACCAGTAATCCAACAGCTACGATAAGAATCAATCCCGCCATGGAAAAGTAAATTCTATATGGAAGGTAATGAACAACAACGATTATAACCAGGCTTAATACCAGCATAAAAAACTGATTCTTAAGAAAGTATGTTGTATTTCCTCCATATTTCATAAATGCTACACCTACTGAAGAACTGTAAACAGCTAATAGTGAATAGATCATAAAAAGAGCCACAAGGCCCCATATCGCCTTGTCTCCTTTAAATGTCTTCGTAAGCCAGCCTTGTTGCATTAATTTATTGATTATAGATTCCTTACTGCCTGTTTAAACTGACGACCCCTGTCTTCGTAATTCTTGAAAAGATCAAAACTTGCACATGCAGGTGATAAAAGTACCGTTTCACCTTTTTTTGCGAGATAATATGAAGCTCTTACAGCCTCTTCCATTGTAGTTGTTTCCACAATAGTGGGGACCTTATCTTTAAAAGCCTCGACAATTTTTTTGTTATCCTTTCCGAGGCAAACTATTGCTTTTACCTTCTTTTTAACTATCGGGAACAGCTCTGAATAATCATTTCCCTTATCAACTCCTCCAACAATCCATATAATATTGTTTTCCATACACTCAATAGCGTACCAGGTTGAATTAACATTTGTAGCTTTTGAATCGTTAATGAAATTAATACCACAAACCGTGATGACCGGTTCCAGTCGGTGTTCAACTCCCTTAAAATCAGCGAGGCATTCTCTGATTACCCCCTTGCGGATATTAAGAACCTTACCGGCAATGGCTGCTGCCATTGAGTTGTAAGTGTTGTGACGACCTTTAAGCGCAAAATCATGAATGGTCATAATGTTAGTTTTATTTTGGTAATCAATTATCAATTCATCGTTTTCGATATAAGCAGTCATGCCTTCTTTTATTTCATCAGAAAAAGGCAAGAGAGTCATCCCTGATTTTCTCCTGGATAATTCAGTTTTTATGATCGGGTCTCCTTCCCAGTAAATCAGAAAATTATCCTTTTGCTGGTTTTGAGTAACTCTGAATTTTGAATCTATATAGTTCTGAAGCTTGTAATCATATCTATCGAGATGATCTGGTGTAATATTCATTAATATCGCTATATCAGCCTTGAATTCATACATCCCGTCAAGCTGGAAACTGCTCAGCTCAATTACATAATAATCGTATGATCCTTCGGCTACAGCCATTGCAAAACTGTTACCTACATTGCCGGTCATCGCTGCATTCATTCCTGCTTTTTTCAAGATATGATAGATCAGATTAGTCACAGTCGTTTTACCATTGCTCCCTGTGATACAGATCTTTATTCCTTTGGCATATCTGCCGGCGAATTCAATTTCTGATATTACCGGTATGCCTTTCTCACGGATCTTTTTTATTATCGGGGCGCTTTCTGGTATTCCGGGACTCTTAATGATCTCAGCTGCTGAAAGTATAATTGATTCATTGTGAGTTCCTTCTTCCCACTTAATTCTGTATTTTTCAAGAATTTCCCGATAATATTCTTTTATCTGACCTTTATCAGAGACAAAAACATCGAACCCATGTTTTTGTGCAAGCACTGCTGATCCGACACCACTTTCCCCTGCACCTAGTATTACAATCTTCTTGTTCATTTTACTATCTTATCTTAAGCGTCACAATAGTTATTACAGCCAAAATTATTGCCACAATCCAGAACCGTATAACAATCTTTGGTTCGGGAAAACCTTTTTTCTGATAATGGTGATGAAGTGGCGCCATCAGGAAGATCCTTCTTCCTACACCGTATTTTCTTTTTGTCCTTTTAAACCAGCTCACCTGCAGTAAAACAGACAGGATTTCAATGAGAAATATCCCACAAAGTATCGGGATTAAAAGTTCCTTTCTTATTATTATGGCAAATACAGCTATGATACCACCAAGTGCGAGGCTGCCCGTATCACCCATAAAAACCTGTGCCGGATATGAGTTGTACCACAGAAATCCTATTGTAGCTCCGATAAAGGCGCTTGCAAAAACAACAAGCTCCTCACTACCCGGGATATACATTATCTGTAGATATTTGGCATAAATGATATTACTGGAAACATAGGCAAGTATTGCAAGTGCGGTTCCAATTATTGCCGAAGTCCCTGTTGCAAGTCCATCGAGTCCGTCAGTAAGGTTTGCCCCATTTGAAACCGAAGTGACAATGAGTATTACTATTATCACGAATACAATCCACGTATATGGTCGCCTCTGGGCATCATTGATAAATGATACCAGCCAGGCATAATCAAACTCATTATTTTTTACAAAAGGTATGGTTGTTTTTGTTGACTTTCTTTCCATAGAAATCTCACCATGCTCAGGAATCTGTATAAAAGGGTTGATAAACTCATGTCTTTCTCTTAATGTAAGATTGGCTACGTTAACTTTCTCTACAATTCTGACCTCATCACTAAAAAACAGAGTTAACCCGACAATTATTCCGAGGACTATCTGACCAGCAATCTTGAATCTTCCGGCCAGTCCCTCTTTATTCTTTTTAAATATTTTAATATAGTCGTCCAGAAATCCGATAAGCCCAAGCCAGATTGTTGTTACCAGCATCAGAATAATATAGATATTCCCTAGTTTAGCGAATAGAAGAGTGGGAATAATAATTGACGCTAAAATTATGATTCCTCCCATTGAAGGGGTTCCTTGTTTCTGGTATTGTCCTTCTAGTCCCAGATTCCTGACAACCTCTCCAACTTGCTTTCTCTGAAGATATTGAATAATTTTTTTGCCTATCAGAAGCGAAATAATAAGGGAAGTGATAACAGCAGCAGCCGACCTGAATGAGATGAATGTAAATAACCTGGCTCCCGGGAAATTAAGTGATTCAAAATATTGAAATAAATAATAAAGCATTTTCCTTTGTTTTATTTAAGTAACAATGCGTTTTTCAATTCTTCCCTGTCGTCAAAGTGATGTTTCACTCCCATAATCTCCTGATAAGTCTCATGCCCTTTCCCGGCAATGAGTACCACATCTCCATCGTTTGCAAGCATTACTGCTGTTTTAATTGCTTCATGCCTGTCGGTTATTCTCAGAGTTTTTCTTTTTAGATCCGGGGTTATTCCGGTTTCCATCTCGTCGAGAATCTTCTCAGGATCCTCTGTTCTGGGATTATCTGAAGTAAGGATTACTTTATCACTTCCTTCCGCAGATATTGCTGCCATTTTCGGCCGCTTTGTACGATCGCGGTCCCCTCCGGCACCAACAACTGTGATAAGATGAACACCTGCCTCCCTTATCTTATTAATTGTATCTATCACATTTAAAAGAGCATCTGGTGTATGTGCATAATCTACAATGCCCGAAATACCTCCCGGAGATTTGATAACCTCAAGTCTTCCGGAAACAGAATGCAAATCGCTGAGAATGGTGAGTATCTCTTTTTTTGCAGCGCCGAGAAGTTCCGAAGCAGCATAAACTGCAAGCAGATTTGAAGCGTTAAAAGCGCCTATAAACCTTGTCCACACCTCTTCGCCCTGGATCTTTAATTCCATACCCTCGAAACCCTGCTCGATAATATTACAACGGTAATCGGCCATTGCCCGTACAGAAAATGTGTAATGACTTGCCTTGCAATTCTGAAGCATAACCCGTCCATTACGATCATCAAGGTTTACCAGAGCAAATGCCTCCGCGGGCAGTGAGTCAAAGAAGCTTTTCTTCGCCGCGAGGTAATTTTCAAACGTTTTATGATAATCGAGATGGTCGTGAGTAAGGTTACTGAAAATACCTCCTGCAAACTTTAGTCCGGCAATCCTTTTCTGATGGGCAGAATGAGAGCTGACTTCCATAAATGCGAAGTCGCATCCCTCGTCGACCATCTGCGACAACAGGCTATTTAGCTGAACCGGATCAGGTGTTGTATGCGTTGCTTCCAGTTCCTTTTCATTAATATAATTACATACTGTTGAAAACAATCCGCATTTATAACCCAGTTTCAGGAACATCCGGTAGAGCAGTGAAGCAATTGTTGTTTTTCCGTTAGTTCCTGTAACTCCAACCAGCTTAAGAGAACGGGAAGGGTTTCCGAAGAAGTTAGATGCAGCCAATCCGAGGGCTTTTGCTGAATCACCGGTTTTTATCCAGCAAATATTTTTATCGGGTTTTTCTGGAAGTATTTCGCATATTATAGAAGAAGCTCCTGATGCAATAGCTGAATTAACAAAATCGTGTCCATCAGATTTATATCCTTTGATTGCAACAAAAAGTGAATCTTTTTTAACTTTACGCGAATCAAATTCGATACCGGTTACATCTCTGTTTTTTGTTCCTGTTACTGAAACAACTTCAATTCCGTTTAATATTTCTTCAATCTTCATCATTTCACATATTCATCTCAAGAGAAACGACTGTTCCACCAAAGTACCTGGCTCCATGTTCAGGGGATTGTCTCTGCACCCTTCCTTTACCACTGTATCTTACTCTTATCCCTGAGTTTTCGAGAAGGTAGAGCGCATCGCGCAAACTCATTCCTCTCACATCGGGTACAAGACCAGCTTGAATCTTCACACCTGTAAGGCTTACAGTATCCCCTCTTTCGTGTGTAGCGACCCAATCTTCATCTGAAGTCCGGCGGTAACGAACATCAAGATTTTTCAGTACTTCATTAATATCAGCCCTGTATCCATTACCGGCATCAGGGGCAGACGGTTTTACATCATCTTTATTTTCAGGCCTGTAATCCCTGAAAAATCTGGTTGCATAAACTTTATCGGAAATCTCCTTGAATACTGTACCGGCAACCAGATTCCCGTAATAGACTCCGTTTGATGGAGCATTAACTACAACAATACATGAATATAGAGGGTTATCAGCAGGAAAGTATCCGACAAAAGAGGCCTGGTAAGACACCCTGGCCCCGGATTTGTAACCATACTTATCCCTCGCTATCTGTGCAGTTCCTGTTTTTCCTGCTATTTTGTAATTAGCATTTCTGAGATTTGTTGCAGTACCACGTTCAACAACACCCTCCATCATCTTTTTTGCTTTTCTTATTGTTGAGCGGGATGCTATTGAGTTTATTATTACTTCAGGTTCGTAGCTCTTGATAACGCTTCCGTTTCTCATTATTTTAGTCACAAATAAAGGACGCATCATTCTGCCATTATTTGCCACCGCATTATAGAATGTAAGAATCTGCAGGGGAGTAAGTTGAACTTCATACCCATGAGACATCATCGGGAGTGAAAGACCTGACCAGAGCTTATCACCCGGATATCTTATCAACGGTTCTCCTTCGCCTTTAAGCTGCAGATCAAGCGGTTTATTCAGTCTCATCGCGTAAAGTCTGTTCACGAAATCTTTAGGGTTATCTTTGTAATGATCGTAGATAAGTTTGGCTGTTCCCACGTTGGATGATTTTTCAAAGACCTCCTTAACTGTTATTTTGCCGTTGCCTCCCTCTTTGGTATCCCGGATAATCTTGTCGTAGTATTTCACTGTACCTGTGCCAGTGTCGACAATATCACCAGTATCAATGACGCCATCCTCTATTGCAGACATAAGAGACGGCAGCTTAAAGGTTGAACCCGGCTCTGTGCTCTCTCCTAAAGCATAATTATATGTTTCATGATAGTCCCCATCGTTCTGAAGTCCAAGATTTGCAATTGCTTTAATATTTCCCGTTGAAACTTCCATAAGGACCGCGCAGCCATGATCAGCATCATTTTTCCTGAGCTGGTTCAAAAGGGCAGTAGTAGCAACATCCTGTAAGTCGAGATCCAGCGTAGTTATCACATCATTTCCATCTCTTGATTCCACACTGTTTGGACCCTCAACTATTATCCAGTCGCCTCCGGTAAGCCTTTGTTTCACTGCAACCCCGTTTTTACCTGCCAGATCTTTATCAAATGCTCCCTCGACTCCAACTTCATTTCCTTCACTTCCCAGATTGAGATAGCCAATTGTACGTGAAGCAAGGTCACTATTTGGAAGTATTCGTCTGTTTTCAGCTTGAGCTACCATTCCACCTTTATACTGACCCTCTTTGAATATTGGTAGTTCTTTCAACTTCTTAAGCGTTTCGTAGTCAACTTTCCGTTGTATCAGGAAATACCGATCGCCCTTTTTCCGGGCTTCTGCTATTGCCGATCTCCAACCTGATGCCGACCGTACGCCTAAAAATCGAGCCAGGCCAGTTGATAAGCCACTGATTCCGTTTGACCATGTAGAGGATGCCATCCCACTGCTCCGGGTATCCATGTAAATTGTATAGTATGGAACTGAACTTGCCAGGAGTCGTCCGTCGCTTGTAAGTATATCACCCCTGTTTGCAGGCATCTCAGCTGTTTTATAGACATATTTCTCACTCATATCTGCCCATTTACCCCTCTGAACATATTGCAGAATAAATATACGTATCAGCAAAGCAGCCCCTAATAATGCAATTGCAATATATACCAGACCACCGCGCCATACTATTTCATCCCTTGCTGCCATTTCATTTACTTCTTATCGACCAAAAGTTTATAGGGTGGAGTCTTCATCTCTTCAAGGGACAGCCCTTTTTCCCTTACCATAGTGAATACTTCAGACTGCTTACTTATATACATCAGATCAGCGGAGGTTGAAAGGGACTCTGCTCTCAGATCTTTAACTTCACGTTGAAGCTTAGTTGTTTCCCTCGTTAATTTTTCAGCATGAAACCTGTTTCCAATGTAAATTGCAGCAAGAAGAGTTATCAGTGAAACATACCCAAGATTTTTCAGTATGATCTTTTCAGAAACCATACTACCACTCAGTAGCTCCTTAATGAAACTTCCGGTATTTAAAAGTTTCTTAGTATTTTCCTTAATATTTTCCTTCTTCTCTTCCATTAGTCAGATCTTTTCAGCTATCCTGAGTCGTGCGCTTCTTGCCCTGTTATTTATCGCGACCTCTTCATCGCCAGGTGTTGTTCCTTTCTTGTTTATAATTCTGAAAGGAGTTTCTATATTACCATAAAAGTCTTTTTTCCCTTCTCCTTCAAAATTGCCTGTCTTCATAAAATTCTTAACCACCCTGTCTTCGAGCGAATGGTAACTGATGACTACGAGTCGTCCTCCTGTATTTAACACTGACAGAGCCTGTTCAAGCATCTCCTGCAAATAGTCGATTTCATGATTGACAGCTATCCGCAATGCCTGAAACAACTTTGCGTAAAATTTATGTTCCTGCCGGTAAGGAGCCAGCTTACCTATCGTGTCGATGATGTCGTTAACAGTTTCCATTGGTTTTGAGACTCTGGCTGCAACAATTTCCCTTGCGATCCTTCTTGAATCTGATAGTTCCCCATACCTGTAAAGGATATCTGCAAGGGTGACCTCATCCATTGTCTTAAGCAGGTGGGCGGCTGTAACAGAACCAGTTTTGTTCATCCTCATATCCAAAGGAGCATCCTGTCTGAAAGTAAATCCTCTTTCAGGTTCATCAAACTGGTGAAAAGAGACTCCGAGATCAGCAATCAGGCCATCTATAGATTTGATGTTATTGAAATGGAGATTGTTTTTCAGAAATCTGAAATTCTGGTGGAGAAAGAGGAATCTTTCATCAGCCGTAGTGTTTATTGCGGCATCCTCATCCTGATCGAAAGCTATAAGTTTGCCAGACTTAAGACGTTTAAGAATCTCCGTTGAATGGCCTCCTCCTCCGAAAGTTACATCGACATAAATCCCATCGGGCTGGATGTTCAGCCCGTCAATACTCTCTTTGAGCAACGCGGGGATATGGTAAACCATGATAGTTAAGGCTCATTAATAGTTCCCAACAATTTCTCAGCCTGGTTTGCAAAATCTTCAGGTGGCATAGCGATATTGTTATAAATGTCAGCTGGCCAAATCTCTATCCTCCCATCCTGGCCGGCAAGAATAACATCCCTGTCAGCTCCAATAAGATCCATTAATCGTTTAGGTACAAGAATGCGGTTATTGTTATCCAGGGATAGTTCTGCAGTTCCCATATAAAAATTCCTGAGGAACGTATTTTGCTCGCGGTTATAGGGGTTTAGTTTTTTCCTGATCTTCTCCAATTGCCAGTTCCAGTCTTCAATGGCATAGAGTACAAGGCAATTCTCGAAGATATCCTTGCGAACCACAAAATGATCCTGTGCATCAGCAGGCATCTGCTTCTTAAATGCCATTGGAAGTATTATTCTACCTTTGACATCAACTTTGCACGTGTAATCACCTATAAATGTGGCCATCCTCGTTTTTTCCAATTAATCTGCTAAAATAAGAAATAAATATCCACTTTACTCCACATTACCCCACATTTTTTATTTTTTGTTAATAACTTTTTGATAGTAATATATAGCCTGGTTAGATACAATTTGTTGATCGCGACGCCCGAGGTGTCGAATTCCAATCCAAATATCATATCCGGTCTTTTTTTTGGTAAATTTGACCTGGAATCCGTAACAAAAATTACCGGAAATATGGATAGTCAAACGGGGAATGAAGAAAATCAGAAAATAGACGTCAGGAATGTTCTCTATTCTAAAAATCCGGCTCTCGCCAGAAAAATACCCGGATTTGTCATAAATTATCTGAAAAGAATTGTACATCAGGATGAATTGAATGAATTCCTGCAAAAATTTGGTCATCTTCGGGATTCTGAGTTTATAGCGGCAGGTCTGAAACATTTTGAAATAAAATTCAAGGTCACAGGTAGTGAGAATATCCCAAAATCAGGCAGGTATATATTTGTTTCGAACCATCCGCTTGGAGGACCTGACGGACTTGTATTTATTTATGAATTATCGAAATATTTCCATGACATCAAATTTCCGGTAAACGACATCCTTACCAATATCAAAAACCTGTCAGGCATCTTTCTTCCGCTAAACAAACACGGGTCACAGGCAAAGGATGCTGCCAGAATGATAGAGGAAGCATATTCGTCCGACTGTCAGATTCTTTATTTTCCGGCAGGATTATGTTCAAGGAAAAAAGGAGGTATAATAAGGGATCTGCAATGGCATAAAAGTTTCATATCTAAGTCTATACAGTACAAGAGAGATGTAGTACCTGCATTTTTCTCCGGCAGAAATTCCAGTTTTTTCTACAATCTTGCCAATTTCAGAAAACTACTTGGGCTTAGAACAAATATTGAAATGTTATATCTTGTAGATGAGTTGTTCAAACAAAAGGACAAAAAGATCAGTCTGATTTTTGGTAAGCCAATACCGTGGGAAACTTTTGATAAAACAAGATCTGCGTTGGAATGGGCCGATTGGGTTAAGTCAAAATCGTACAATCTGGAATCATTTATTTCCGTATAACCCGGAAATAAAAAAAAAGATTAAATTGCACTAGATTTTGTTAAGATAATATTCAGATATATCACCCTCCCCATTTTTTTATAATAAATGAAACCAATTGTTGACCAATTACCAAAGGATCAGATAATTGCTGAGCTGACAAGCGATAAGCTTCTACGCAGGACCAACAACGGCAACAACGAGGTTTATGTATTTGACAATAATAGTTCTCCTGCGCTGATGCACGAAGTAGGGAGAGTCAGAGAACTTACCTTCAGACATGCCGGAGGCGGCACGGGAAAAGACATTGATATAGACGAGTTTGATCTGGCTAAAACTCATCCTCAGAAACAGTTGATTGTTTGGGACCCTGAAAATAAAGAGATGATTGGAGGATATCGATTCTTTTTTCCGGAAAAGGGATGCACCAATTGCGATATTACCAAGCTTGCCTCATCAGCTTACTTCCATTTTTCTGAAAAATTCCTTTCAAAGTATTATCCTCATCTCATGGAACTTGGAAGATCATTTGTCCATCCCGATTATCAGTCAAGGTCTATGGGCAGGAAAAGTCTGTTTGCACTCGATAACCTATGGGACGGTCTCGGTGCAATCATAATTGACAATCATCACCTGAAATATTTGTTCGGCAAGGTTACAATGTATCCTCACTTCAATCCAAAAGCCAGGAATATGATCCTCTATTTTCTCAAAAGGCATTTCAGAGATCCGGATCGCCTTGTTGTCCCGGTTGATCCTGCAAATATTGATATCCATCAGGCAGAAATGAAAAAGCTTTTCCGGGGCTGGAGATACAAAGAAAATTATAAAATCTTATCGAGGGAAGTCAGAAACCTCAATGAGAATATACCACCTCTTATAAATGCTTATATGAATCTGTCGCCTACAATGAGGACTTTCGGCACCTTCATAAACCATAAATTCGGAGATGTCGAAGAGACCGGAATAATGATAACCCTGAGAGATATTTATGTTGAAAAGATAAACAGACACCTCTCTTCCTATAAGAAGGATTTTGAGATAACCTGGTTTTCACATGAGAATCAATAAGCCCTTACATTTCTTCCTTCCATATAGTTAATGAAAGACTGGTTTACTACTTTATTACCTCCGGGTGTTGGATAATTACCGGTAAAATACCAGTCACCCAGATGCCCCGGACAAGCTTCATGAAGGCCTTCAATTGACTGAAAGACAATTTTAACTTCAGATTTTATTTCGTCCGATTTAAGCATTGAAGCAATTTTCGCAGATATCTCCTCTGTACAGAAAGGTTTATAGATCTCCCGTACCATGTTTTTCATCTCTTCAACAGGTTTCTTTAGCTCAGCCAAAGCATCCTTATAGACAGTCTTAATTACTGATTCTCTCATTGTATCTTTTAAGAGCTCAATAGCTGCTCTGAAAGCAATAAAATCACCAAGTTTAGCCATATCAATTCCGTAACAATCGGGGTATCGCAACTGTGGTGATGAAGAGACTACGACTATCTTTTTGGGATCAAGTTTATCAAGGATCCTGATTATGCTTTTTTTCAATGTGGTACCTCTGACAATAGAATCATCTATAACAACCAGGTTATCTTTACCTCGCCTTATTACGCCATAGGTGACATCATAAATATGTCCGACGAGATCATCCCGGCTTGTATCCTCTGTTATAAATGTACGCAACTTTGCATCCTTTACTGCTATTTTTTCAACCCTTGGTCGCTGGGTAATAATTTTTTCAAGTTCCTCCTTGTTCAGGTATTTACCTCTGCTTAGTATATGATCAATTTTTACCTGGTTAAGATAATTCTCTACTCCTTTTATCAGTCCATAAAATGCACTTTCAGCTGTATTGGGAATATATGAAAATACTGTGTTATCAAGATCATAGTCAACAGTCTTTAGAACACGATCCGCAAGCAGTTCCCCAAGCTTTTTTCTTTCTCTGTATATAGCCTTATCAGTACCTCTTGAGAAATATATCCTTTCAAATGAGCATTTTCTGAGTTCGGTTTCCTCCCTGATCTTTTCTATTGATGTTTCTCCCGAAGCTTTAATTATAATAGCGCTTGCAGGAGGAAGTTCAATAACATTATCTGTTCTTACATTAAATATTGTTTGAATGACGGGTCTTTCAGAAGCGACCACAACTACCTCATCATCAATATAATAATATGCAGGTCTGATGCCCGCAGGATCTCTCATGACAAATGCATCACCATGACCAATCAATCCTGCCATTGCATAACCGCCATCCCAGTTCCGGCTGGCTTTTTTCAGAATTGATGGGACATCCAGGTTTTTCTCTATCATCGGAGATATCTCTTTTTTCGAAAATCCTTCATCCTTGAATCTGCGGAATAATCTCTCGTTTTCCTCATCAAGCCGATGCCCGATATTTTCGAGTATTGTTACAGTGTCTGAAAAATCGACAGGGTTCTGACCCAGTTCAACCAGGCTGCTGAATACTTCTCCGACGTTAGTAAGGTTGAAGTTACCCGCCATAACAAGATTTTTTGATTTCCAGTTATTCTCGCGGCTTACGGGATGTACATAATCAATATTATAATTCCCATAAGTACCATATCTCATGTGTCCAAGATAGATATCGCAGGCAAACGGGACATTCTCTTTAATAAAACCGGGATCCTTAAATCCTTCAGGATGTAAAACGGTTAATGCATCTATGTCCTGATAAATGAGACCGAATACTTCTTTAATAGGATTTGCTTTATTTGATCTTTGCCGGAATATGTACCTGTTCCCTGGTGGCACATCAAGCTTAATTCCCGCAATACCTGCTCCATCCTGGCCTCTGTTATGTTGCTTTTCCATCATAAGGTACATCTTCTGCAGACCATAGCTCCATGTACCATATTTTTCAATATAGTATTTCATCGGCTTACGCAATCTTAACATTGCAATGCCGCATTCGTGTTTGATGTTATCGCTCATAATTATTTAGTTTTCAGGTCCGGGAAATATATAATATCGGGAACGATATATGCGTCGGGAAACACCTTACTGATTAATAAAAACAACCTTGTTGCTTCGGTTTTTGTTCTGAAGTTGCCAACTCTTATTTTATAATAAGCGGGCTGGGCAAATTGTGTATATGATTTTAATTCCGGAAACTCACTTTCCGGAAACTTGCTTAAAAACTCTGCATTTGCTTTGCTTGATTCTTCTTTGGCATTTCTGTTGGAACTGCTATATATCTGAATCCTGAATCCATCCATACCGGAGTACCCATTTTTTTCTTCCAGATTCTTATATCCAAGAATATATCTGCTTATAAGAGTGTCTAATGCCGGATCCTGTATGATATTAAGCTGGCCAGCATTTGGATTTCCATCTTTTCTTGTAAAAAGATCAGATGATCTGACAATCGATTGTGACTGGGCTATCAGCGCTGAAGAGCCCAGAATAACTACTACTAAAAAGAGTTTTCTGATCATATCGCAAAGGTAGCAAAAAAAATTATCCGAGCTCTGCTGCCAACTCGTCAGTCATTTCCAGGTTATGATACACAAACTGAATATCATCGTCATCCTCAAGTGTGTCTATGAGTCTGAGTACTTTTCTTGCGGAATCAAGATCGAGCTTCTTACTGTCATTTGGAATCCTTTTCAGCCCTGCTTCTTCAGGTTCTATACCCAACTCAATAAGCTTCCTGTTTACGTTTCCGAAATCTTCCATCGCGCACGTAACGGTGACCAATTCACTTTCAACTTCAAAATCTTCTGCACCTGCATCAATCATTTCAAGCTCTAAATCTTCCAGAGTCAAACCTTCATTTTTTATTATGAATATGCCTTTTCTCTCAAATATGAAGGCGAGAGATCCATTAGTTCCCAGATTACCCCCATGCTTATTGAAAGCCGATCTTACCGATGCTACTGTTCTGTTATTGTTATCTGTCAGGCATTCCACAAATACTGCAACGCCACATGGACCATAACCCTCAAATGATGTTTCTATAAAACTTTCAGCATCGGCACTGGTAGCCTTTTTAATTGCTCTGTCAATATTATCCTTAGGCATATTGGCGCCTTTTGCATTCTGAACAGCAAGTCTGAGCCTTGCATTAGCTTCGCGATCTCCACCGCCCTCTTTTGCGGCAATTATTATCTCTTTAATAATTTTGGTAAATTTCTTTCCCCTTTTAGCATCTATTGCCCCTTTTTTCCGCTTTATTGTTGACCACTTGCTATGTCCTGACATACTTTAGATATTTATTAAACAGTATGCAAAATTAAATAATTCTTTCAAACCTCGGTCATAGTTTATATTTTTGTCAGGATTTGGTAAAAAGGCAAATCGCAAAATGGAAAAGACTAAAGTAAGAAAGATAAAAGGCAGAAGATTAAATGAAAAAAGATAATAGACTAAAGGTTGAGTCCACTCCGATAAGTCATTTTACCCCTATCCCGATAGCTATCGGGACCCCTAAAGCCTGCCTGCCGCCTGCCTGCCGGTAGGCAGGGTAGGCAGGGGGACTTTTGTACAAATTTCTGAGTACTTTCAAGGTTAAAGGCGAAAGGTAGAACCATGAAACGATTAAGGAGAAACGAGGAACAATGAGAAAATGAGTAAAAAGGTTTATATAGAAACTTATGGTTGTCAAATGAATGTAGCTGACAGTGAGATCGTTGTATCAATTCTTTCCAAGGCAGGATACGAACCTACTG
>JANYIW010000144.1 GCA_025358645.1 Bacteroidales bacterium | reverse complement strand
TTTAATTCTGTCGATATGCTGAAGATAATCAGGTCCCTGTGGTGCAAAAACATTTACATTGGGGGAAACCTGACTGTACATGATTTTCTGGACAAGAGCAGCATGAAAATGACCCGGATCCACAGTGATCAATTTTACCTCATAATCCTTTTTCACTGAGTCATCGGATTTCATTGATTTTTGTTTCGAACCGCCTGATCCACAAGAAAATAAAACAAAAGTAACAGGAAGAATTAAAAAAAGTAGTTTTTTCATGATATAATAGTTTCAGTTTAATTTATCAGGAATGACGGAGCAAATTTAAGCATTTAAAATAATATGAGTATCGGTTTTCAATAATAAACTATTTTAAGTGCTTAAATATCAATTATATAATCACATGAACTCACCCCAACCTCTCTCTGCTTCGCCTACTCTTTATACACATCTTTTCTTTTTAAATATTCTAAAGCCATTTGGAACCCGTCTGCCTTATCATAGAACCTGTCAGTTCCATCCTTAATTGATATATATCCTGGAGGTCCCTGAGATTGATAACCCTCCATCCACCTAGTCTTCCCATGGCCCATGTAGCCCATTGAAGAGAACCCTTGTCATATGGGTTTTTGAGTTTTTCTATTTTCCCTTCAAGCTTCTCCATATAAATTGAAAGAAAATGTAATTGTTCCTTTGAAAAAATAATATTGGCGTTAACCTTATGAGTATTTGAGAGTGATAATTTCAATGTCATCGTTGTCAATGCTACCTGTAAAGCTATGACAGCAAGTTTCTTGAGCCCCCCACCTGTCTCCAATTGGGATTCTTCTATAGCTAATCCTTTACTCTTTAAAACACGGAAAACTTTATGTAAAGCTTTACATAAAGTTTTTAAGATATTTAAATCCATAATTGGAATACATCACACAAGTAAAATGAAATACAAACGTTGGTTATGCTTGCTATACGTCAAGCTGCTTATCATGGTAATTAACTGGAATATCATAATGACACAGCGTAATTATACATACAAATGGAAAGGAAAGTTATTAAGTCTCAATAAGTGCTTTAAAACTTTGATAGATAATAACAACAGATTAAGAGCAGCGATAAAACAAGGAGTGAGAGGAATCAGGAATTATCTGCTTTGGGTGGATAAAATGCTTAAAGAAAACCATTGGTTGGAAAAGAAAAATAAAACCAAAGGACTTGAAGATTTAATTTACATAATATTTTGCAAATCAGATAAATATGTTTATATTTAATAAAATAAACGGGACAGACACAGCACGTATTATCCCGTTTAAAAACTTAAAAAAGTTCCTTGATATGTACAAAATTACAACTAACAAAACCGTTCTCCAAAGGAATGGTAATAAAATAGTCATGTCGTTAATAATAAGTTAGTTACAGGATTTTTCTTACCCTTAGGTTGACGGCTATGCCCCCAGCCCCTCTCTACTTCGTAAAGAGGGGCGTTAAATTGGTAAATTTTATTTGTTCTGTAAATCTAAATAACAAGGTCACCTTAAACGTCCACTGGCACACAAGGAACCTTCGGTGAGCTCTTATTCTAGTAGCGAAGCCAGCGTGCGAGCTCACCGAAGTGTTATGCTGACACTATTTCAATGTTAGTGGATTCCAGTCAAAGCCGCATCTCACAGAACTTCTGATTAATAATATTATTGCCATCAGTGAAAAGGCAATGTTGAAATCCTGAGGTAAAACAAACTGGAGTAAAAGAAATGCTGCCAAGATAAAAAATACAACTTTGAACCAGATCGTTCCTGGCTTATTAAGGATAAGTGTTATCAGGCATACGAAAATGAACGGGTTAAGCCATATAATATTGAGGTTCCATCTCATTTGCTGATGATCAGTGAAAAAATTAAAGAAGATCATTAATGCAGCCAGGATAGAAAAAACGAAATAAATAATGATATCCATAAGACGTATAATCTTCCTGCTTTTTATCAAAGCTGCCAGAATCATAATCAATGTTATTACCAGTGTAAAGATAAATGGCGGAGCAATCAAAAACTTTTGTTTTGTCGGCGGCGCAGCAAAATCGACTAAGACTTCCGGATTCTGAAGCAGTGGGATCATTTTACCTGACCTGTGTACAAATGATTCAGATAACTCATTCTTCATTTCTATTGGAAGGAACATTCTGTCTCTGAAAACGGCTTTCTTATCAGCGGGCGAACCCATTATAAGGTCAACCCCAAACTTCAGCCAGGGATAAGGATTCTGGTATTTGGCAACCATATCCCTGAATGTAGGGATTTTACCCATTTCTGCTGGAGGATATTTAAGTTTTTCACCGACCGATTTTTCAATTATATCGCGTATCCTGGTAGAACAACCATCATAGAAAAAATCGTATCTGTACTTGATATTCTCCGGTTTTAAATTTTCATTTATAAGAGAAACCAATTTTCTCATTTCAACCTGATCAATATTGATTTTTTGAGAATAGACAAATCGCTGCTCAAAAAAATAACCTTGCAGAAATCCTTTCAAAGGTTCCGCGAATAGCATATAATCCAGACTGCCTTTTGCAAATTTCCAGGCAAAATTTGAAGCATTGAAGTCGAATCCGCCCCAGTTATAAACAGTGTCTGTATGTTTTTCGGGTATTACGATTCTCAAGGCGCTATGACCATAATTCGAATATGTTTCGGTTCCGGGACCGCAGGTTAATAAATAAGCAATAGTATCATTGGATGGCTGAGAAAAAATTCTTGTTAATGAAATCAACAGGAAAAACAAACAGATAAAAAAAAGCTTCTTCATTATTTAAAATTGTTTTTGAATGGATTGATCCAACTGGTAAATTTTATCAGAATAGTTATTTTACTCTTTATGTAAACGTAAGAGATTTTTATCAGAAATAAAAGTTTGCTAGCTTTACACCCGTTTAAAAAAGGAATGGAACTTCTTTCAAAAGAAATTACTCATAAGCAATTAATTAGAAAACAAT
>JANYIW010000141.1 GCA_025358645.1 Bacteroidales bacterium | reverse complement strand
TGTGCCCGAATAATTATGTTTGTATAATGAAAAAACAAAAATTCTCTCCCGATTGTTAAACTGAGAATATTAAACCACACAATCATGGCACGAGTCAGCACTTATCTCAATTTCTCACGTAATACGGAAGAAGCTTTCAATTACTATAAATCTATATTCGGTGGAGAGTTCAGCGGTCCCGGGATCCGTCGTTTTAGGGATATTCCACAAGCTGAAGGAATGCTTCCAATAGAAGACATCGATAAAAATCTTATAATACATATTGAATTAAAAATTCCAGGTGGACATTCATTAATGGGTACAGATGCTCCGGAATCTATGGGATTTAATTTGAATTTTGGGAATAACATACATATTAATCTTGAGCCGGATACCAGGGATGAAACCAGGAGACTTTTTAATGCTTTATCGGTTGGCGGAAAAGTAACAATGGCCTTGCAGGATATGTTCTGGGGTAGCTATTTTGGAAGCTGTACAGACAAATTTGGTGTGCAGTGGATGTTCAGTTTCGATGAAAAGCCAAACTAAGGATCCAAAAATCCCGTTTAGAGAATTATGGAATACGAACACTCACATAATAATGATATTAAACTAGGCAATGCCTTTAAGATAGGAATTACTATTAATGTTATTTTTATTATTGTAGAGTCTCTTGCCGGCATTTTTTCGAACTCAATGGCATTAATAGCAGATGCTGGTCACAATCTGATGGATGTTCTGGCTCTTGTATTCTCGTGGATCGCAGTTCGTTTATCACAACGGAAACCAACTCTTAAATTTACTTACGGTTTTCGTCGATCTACCATACTAATTGCATTGCTTAATACAATCCTGTTACTTATAGCGGTCAGCTTTATTATATATGAAACTGTCGAAAGACTCCATAAACCAATGGAGATAAATGCTGATAGCGTAATGATAGTAGCAGCAATTGGTATTGGAGTAAATGGATTCACTGCATGGCTTTTCATGAAGGGGAAAAAGAACGATCTTAATATCCGGAGCGCCTTTGTCCACTTTTTGGCTGATGCCCTGGTATCGGTTGGAGTGTTGGTTGCTGGAATTATAATGACCTTTACCGGTATACAGTGGATTGATTCATTGGTTTCATTTGCAATTATTGCGGTAATACTTTACAGTTCATATAATCTGTTAATAGATTCGGTTAATCTTGCACTTGATGCAGTCCCCGAAAATATTAAAATCGAATTGGTCCGTGATTATCTTACAAATCTGCCGGAGGTAACTGGTGTGCATGACTTGCATATCTGGTCATTAGGAACCACCGATGCTGCACTGACTGTACATCTCACTACATCCGTACAAACGAACGTAAATTTTATTACCAGAATTCAGCATCAGTTGCATGAACAATTTAATATAGAACATTCAACTATTCAGGTGGAATACGGAGGTACGGTGCTCTGAACCTGGAGTTATGTTTTTCAAATTATTTCTACAAATATTTTGTACTTTTACAATGAAACATTGTAAGTACCGGATTGATAATATTGTAAAAAGATTAAAATAATGAAAAGAAGAATTTTTTATCTGCTGATCCTGCTTTTGACATTTGGATGCACTAATAATGTGTCAACAAAATGGGATTTTATATCGCTTTATAAACCAGCCGAAAATCCTGTTCTGAAAGCTGATTCAACATTTACATTTATTGATCCTATAAAGAAAGAATCGGTTAAATGGCAGAAAGCAGATGTGTTTAACCCGGCTGCTATTGTAAGAAACAATAAGGTTTATTTATTATACCGGAGTGAAGATAATTCTGCTGCAATTCTTGGGGGACGCACTTCCAGGATTGGCTTGGCTACCAGCAAAGATGGACTTCATTTTACAAAATACCCAACCCCTGTTTTGTATCCCGACAGTAGTAAATTTATGCAATACGATTATCCGGGAGGTTGCGAGGATCCAAGAATTGTTCAGACGGAAGATAGTCTTTATGTACTGGCTTATACATCCTGGAATTATAAAATTGCAAGATTAAGCATTGCCGTTTCCAGAGACCTTATTCACTGGGAAAAGAAAGGTCCGGCATTTGCTAAGGCTAATAGTGGTAAGTTTCTTGATACATGGTCCAAATCAGGTTCGCTAATCACAAAGAAAGTAGGAGATCATATCGTAGCAGCAAAAATTAACGGGAGATATGGAATGTATTGGGGAGAAAATTTTGTTAATCTTGCCTGGTCTGATAATCTCACAGACTGGTATCCTACGCTGAATGAAAATGGAGAACTTAAAGCTTTGATAAGTCCAAGAAAAAACAAGTTTGACAGCAGTCTTACCGAATGCGGGCCCCCTTCAATAATCACTGATGAAGGAATTGTGCTATTCTATAATGGTAAAAATTCCGAAGGAGAAGATTCTGAAATTAAAATACCAAAAGGGACTTATTCAGTGGGAAAGGTGGTATTTGATATAAATAATCCGGAAAGAGTTATTTACCGATCCGATACATGTTTATTAAAACCATCGTTGCCTCATGAAGTTTCGGGGCAATATAAAGCAGGAACAACATTTTCAGAAGGACTGGTCTATTTTCATGAGAAGTGGTTTCTGTATTATGGTACCGCAGATTCATTCGTTGGTGTGGCAATTTCGAAATAAACGTGATATCAACAGATTGTTGTTTATGAAAAGACTATGTATAAGCTCAACAATTCTCCAGGTATTTTGTTAAATGGATATATTCTTAACTTTCTGGGAAGGTGAGAATAACACTTATATAGTAATCAAATGGAAAATAGTAATCACCCGACTATAACTAACGGGAAAATATGCTACATCGAAATTCCCGCTATAGATGTATTTCTCTCAGCAGGTTTTTACAAAAAAATTTTCGGCTGGCAAATCAGGGAACGAAGCAATGGTCAAATCGCTTTTGATGACACTATAAATGAATTTAGCGGCACATGGGTTGTCGGAAGGAGTCCGGCAACTGAACCCGGCCTGTTAATTTATATAATGGTTGACAGTGTAACGTCAACAATAAAAGCAATTATTGCCAATGGAGGAAAGATTGTCCAGCCACTTGGCGCTGATGCCCGGGAGATGACTGCAAGATTCAGTGACCCGGCCGGGAATATATTCGGATTATACCAGGAACCAGGAGAGCACTAATTCGTAGAAGGATATCAATAAATCAATTGACCAACCTCCATTTCTGCCCAACTGGGAAAAGAGTATTTCTATCAAAAATTGTATAGACCGGCACAAAAACAAACCTGGAAATGGCACAATTAATTGCCATAGGGGAAAGATAATTCTCTCTTTTATTTACCTTTGACTTCATGACAGCAATCAAACGTCTGGCCGGACAGACTGCTATTTATGGAATCCCCAGCGTTCTGGGCCGTATTCTTACTTATCTGCTGGTGCCTCTCTACACTTATGTATTCAAATCTTCGGATTATGGTACTGTTAGTGTATTCTACGCCTACACCGCCTTCTTCATGGTGATCCTTACTTATGGAATGGAGACTGCCTTTTTCAGATTCAATGAACATGAGCAGGATAAGGAGAAAGTGTTTAGCGCCGGGATGATCTCTGTTATCTTTTCTTCTGTCATATTCCTGTTAATAGTTTTGTCCATATCGGGAAAAGTGGCTCAATGGATCCATTATCCTGAACACTCTGAATATGTCAGATGGTTTGCATGGATCCTTACTCTTGATGCAATTTCGACTATCCCTTTTGCTCATTTACGGGCAGAGAACAGACCTATTCGTTTTGCCTGGATTAAAATGACCAATATCTCTGTAAATATAGGCCTTAACCTGTTTTTCCTCCTGTTCTGTCCGTATATTTTGAACCATTATCCCGAAGGTTTTATCGGACACATAATATCTACTATTTACAGACCCAATTGGGGAATTGAATATATCTTTATTTCAAATCTGGCTGCCAGCATCTTAACCATTGTGATGCTGTTACCTCAGATTACCACTATCAGGTGGAAGATACACCCTGACCTTTGGAAGAAAATGCTGTTCTATGCCTTCCCACTTCTTTTTGCAGGAATGGCAGGAATAGTAAATGAAACCTTTGACCGCCTTCTGCTCCGTTACCTGTTACCCGAAGACGTAGCATCCTCTCAGGTTGGCATATATTCTGCCTGTTATAAGATCTCGATTTTGATGACAATATTTATCGGGGCTTATAAGTATGCTGCCGAACCTTTCTTTTTTGCTCAGGCAAAAGAAAAGGATGCCAAAGTTGTCTATGCAAAAATTATGGATTATTTCATCATAATCGTTTCTCTGATCTTCCTTGTCACCATGCTTTATCTTGATGATTTTATCATGCCACTTCTGGTAAGGAGGAAAGAATACTGGGAAGGGAAAGGTGTAATTCCGGTTTTAATGATGGCAAACCTTTTTCTTGGCGTCTATTGGAATCTTTCGATCTGGTATAAACTTACTGGTAAAACTTCATGGGGCGCGTGGATTTCACTTATCGGTGCAATCATTACACTTGCATTGAACTTCTGGTGGATACCTCTTAGTTCTGAACATCTGATTTACGGATATTATGGTTCGGCATGGGCAACATTCATTTGTTACGGTGTAATGATGGTCCTATCATACCTCATCGGGCAAAAGTATTTCCCTGTAAAATATAATCTCGCAAAGTTTGCCGGGTATCTGGGTCTCGCGATTTTGTTGTATGCAATAAGCTCTGTGATCAGACCAGAATTGTCTATGCTCCGGATCGGATTTCATACACTCCTTATTTTAATCTTTGTTGGGCTCGTATATCTTGTTGAAAAGCCCCGCATGTCAACCGTCAGTTAAACTATTATTTATGAAATAAATTAAATAAAATGGCAATTACAAAAGCAATCCATAAAGAAGAACATCTGGGAAGTTCGGAATTCATTACAGACATTGTCATTGGAATGTCAGATGGACTGACAGTGCCTTTTGCACTTGCGGCAGGATTAAGCGGAGCGGTTCTGCAAAACTCAATTGTCATCACAGCAGGTATAGCAGAAATTATTGCCGGGAGCATTGCAATGGGTCTGGGTGGTTACCTGGCCGGTAAAACCGAACAGGAACACTTCCAGGCTGAACTGAAAAGGGAATACGATGAAGTGGAAGAGATCCCCGAAGATGAAAAGAATGAGGTAAAGCTCATTTTTGCACAATATGGACTGAATGAAATAACACAAAATACCATTGCCGATGAGTTGGCAAAGGACAAAGATAAATGGGTTGATTTTATGATGAAATACGAATTGGGCCTGGAAAAACCAAATGTAAACAGAGCAAGGAACAGTGCGGCTACAATAGGTTTATCATATATAGTCGGAGGCCTGATTCCCTTATCGGGATACTTTTTTACCCAGACTCCATATCAGGGATTGGTGATCTCAGCTATTCTGACAGTGATCTGCTTGTTCCTCTTTGGTTATTTTAAGAGCAAGGTAACAGGGCAACCTGTAATTAAAGGTGCATTAAAAGTTACTCTGATTGGTGTCACAGCTGCAGCTGCTGCATTTATGGTCGCAAAAGCATTTAATCACTTATTCTAACACTTTTTACATATTGACAAGTGCCTTATTCAAAAGATAAAACGATGGTCAGAAAGGTCATGAAAATAATACCCTTTGTTTTATTGCAAGGGGCATGTTTCGGAAATTTATTGTTCGGTCAAAATGAAATATCCGATACAATAAAGACAATCAAACTGGAAGAGGTAGTAGTTGCCGCGAATAGAATACCAATTTTATTAAAAAATAATCCGGGCTCAGTTTCGATAGTTACTCCTGAAATACTTTCAATTATGCCAAAAGCAGCAGGAGCAGAAGAGGCATTGCGACTTACTCCCGGGATCCGGATAGATAACCAGCATGATGGCGAGCGCGTTCACATTTCAATCCGTGGACAGGGCATATTAACAGAACGCGGTTTGCGGGGAATCGGGGTATTAATTGACGGAATTCCGGTAAATGATCCCTCCGGTTTTGCTCCTGACCTTTACGATGTGGATTGGGGTACAATAAAAAAAATTGAAGTTCTAAGGGGACCTTCGGCAAGTTTATACGGAGGAGGAGGTGCCGCAGGCATTTTAAGTATCAACTCTAAGGATGGTGGATCAAATCCCATCGGGGGTGAGTTTAATCAGACTATCGGTTCAAATGGCTTTTCCAAATCATTGATACAGTTAGATGGAACGCACAAGTTTACTGATTACCGGATCAGTTATTCCCATACGGGAGGCGAAGGATATCGTTATCATCAGGCGTTCCGGAGCAATAAACTTTATGAGAAAATTAATTTTAACCCTGCCAAAAAGCTATCAATAACTCAAATAATCTCTCACACTGATTATTTTCAACAAAACCCTGAAGGATTAAATATTGGACAATTTGATAATCTCCGTCAGGCCAATCCCGATGCTAATCCGTTTAATGAATACCAGAAAACAAATCGCACCACAATAGGATTTCATGGCAAATATAAATTCACTGAATTGCAGGATGTCGAAGTCACATCATTCCTTCGTTCATGGACTTACAAAGAAACCAGCAATAAAAATGCAGAGTACAGGAATATTACGAATCCCGGAACAAGCATTCAATATAACCTGCATTTAAATGCAGGTAAGATAAAAAATGATATTAGCGTTGGCACTGATCTGAAATGGCAGAATATCAATCTGTACAAATTACAGAGTGCAGGCAATCCCCAGAGGAAAGAAAGTCTTGATGAGACTACTATAGAAACTGATTCATTGCTTGCCAATCAGATAATTTCCCAGCGAAGTATTGGAGCATTCGCTTTGTATAAATTAGGAGTCGGAAAATTTAACCTTATCGGGAGTATCCGTTATGATGTAATGAACAATGAGCTGACTAACAAAATATTAGCGCTGGAGATAGCCGAAACTGCAAAAAACTTTAAAAAGGTTTCTGCCCGGATAGGCGCAAGTTACTCTTTTGGTAATGCTGCAAATGTATTCATAGACTGGGGTCAGGGCTTTATGCCTCCTTCTACTGAAGAATTAGCCAGTAATCCGGTAGGCTACAGTGGCTTCAATACTCATCTGGTTCCGGCTACTTCAGATTGCAGTGAAATTGGAATCCGTGGATTTTACAATGAAAGGTTTACTTATGAAATTACCGGATTTATCATGAATACTAAAAATGATTTTTTTCGTTTCAAACAAACCGGAAGGGGAAACCAGGAAGTATTTTATGGAAATGCCGGGGATAGCAAACGATATGGAATTGAAACATCTTTTTCTTACCAGATAATAAAAAGCCTTGCTCTGCAGGTTGCATATACTTTCTCAGACTATAAATACATTTTATCGGTAATTGACCCTGTTTACTCCGATCCCTCCTATGTTCTGACCTCCCCACCTTCATCCGGCCAATGGTTACCTAATTCGCCAAAACATCAATTATATTCTGAACTTGTCTATTCAATTAACAATCGGTTTAAATGCAGTTTGGCAACCGAATACCAGTCAAAATGGGCTATTTATACTGATCCGAAAGCTTACAACGGTGAATTAGACCCAGCGGTCTTTCAAAACTGGCAGGATGGGTTTAATTTATTTCATGCCATGATTTCATATAATCTGAACATCGGAAAAGTGAAAGGGGAATGCAGCATTTTTGTCCGGAATCTGACTGGCGCAAAATACATGGCTTTCACAGAACCTGACCCCGATGGCAATGCCTACCATCCCGGTCCTGTAAGAGAATTCTTCGGAAATATTAAGATAAAATTTTAAATTGCGAAGAGAGGCAAATCATGAAAGAAATAAAGAATGATAAACTTGACAAGCAAAAACTTGAGCTTTTCTTTATCCGGGCTCTAAAAAATTAAATTAGTTGATCTTCTGTACAAAATCTGCATAAAAATATCCCGGTTAATTATTGATATAGAAAAAAATTTATTTAGATCATTAAATGTTGCTAACTTGCCTTGATTAACTGGTTGT
>JANYIW010000106.1 GCA_025358645.1 Bacteroidales bacterium | reverse complement strand
AATTAGTATATCCCAATCTGAATCAGGCCTGTAATCTCCTCTGGCTCTTGATCCAAACAAAAAAAAGCTTCTGCAAAGGGGTCCTTACCATGGATAACCATTGAAATATTATTTAAAAATGAATCTCGCTCCATCGCTTTTCAATTATTTAATCAAAGATATGGATTTTTACTATATCCTATAGAATGAGACGTAAGGAGTATTATTGTTTAATTCTTTTAACCACGGATTGCACGGAGAATACACAGATGAAATCCAAGCAAATTTCACTTTTTCAATCTTACAATCATCAAAACCGTGTTATCGGTCTCTTTCAGACTATTTGCACAGGGCACAGAGCACAGAGCTCAGGCAAAGAGTTGTGAAAAATTAAATCCGTGTTAATCCGTGCAATCCGTGGTTAATAAAAGGCACAGGGCACAGAGCTCAGAGCACAGGGCCTAGCTAAGATAAAAGACAACCACCTCCGCTACTACCTTCGCTTCGTTATAGTGGCCAAGGAAAGCTATGGTGGTCAAAGAAAGGAAAAAGACAAAAGTAAAGAAGATCGCGAAACGAGAAACGCGAAGCTAAAGATTAGGGCTCAGGGTTGTGAAAAACTAAAAATATGGAATTACTTTACAAAGATCTAACCGGTAAAATCATTGATTAATTCTTTTAACCACGGATTTCACGGAGGACACAGAGAAAAAACAGATTAAATCTAAGAATATTTTACTTTTTCAATATTACTATCATCAAAACCGGGTTATCGGTATCTTAGAGACTATTTGCACAGAGCACAGGGCTCAGGGCTCAGGGCACAGGACTCAGGGCACAGGGTTGTGAAAAATTAAATCCGTGTTAATCCGTGTAATCCGTGGTGAATAAAAGGCACAGGGCGCAGAGCGCAGAGCACAGGGCAAAGAGCACAGGGCAAAGAGCACAGGGCACAGAGTGTCTTATCCTGAAATAGGTTGAAAGTAAAAAGGATGATACCTATGAAAAAGAATAATTACTGAAAGGTAACCGATTCGATTTTATCTTCACTTAGCTGGGGCAGATTCATAAACCGTAGCAGCACCCTGGCAATCGCCAGAACATCTTTCTCACAATAATATACGATTCTTTTAATATCGTCTTCATTATAAAAAATACCTGCAACCATGCTGCCGTCAATATCATCCTTCGGAGTGGGAATTCCCAGTATTGTGGTAAGCAGATCGAGTGATGTATAATTCTTATAATCACCAAACTTCCACAGATCCATAGTATCAAGTAGTTTTATTTCCCATGGTTTTTTCCCGGCATTATCAAGTATTTCAGGGATAATAAGCCCATTTATTATCATCCTCCTTGCAATATAAGGAAAGTCAAATTCTTTACCGTTGTGGGCACAGAGTACAGCTTCCTTATTTGTTTTGGAGAACTTTAAAAGCATACCCGAAAACTCTGAGAGAAGAGATTTTTCATCTTTGCCATAGAAAGATTTAAGTCTGAAGCTGAATGGATTTTTTTCCCTGATAAGCCCAACCGATATGCAGATTATCTTTCCGAATTCTGAATAAATTCCTGCCCGTTCATAAACGTCCTGAGTTGTCTGTTCCGGGGATCTGATCTGTTTTGATTTCTTGTCCCAGAGAATCTGCATTGCAGGCGTTAAAAGTTCATAAGAAGATGATTCCGGGACTGTTTCAATATCAAGAAACATAACATCTTCTACCTTAATATTATCGAGCATAGTCTTAGGATTTAGTTTTTAAAAGATGCTTTTCTATTATAGAAATCAGGACCTCAATTCCGACCTGGTTTTCTCCTCCTCTTGGTATAATTATATCTGCATAACGCTTTGAAGGTTCGATAAACTGAAGATGTGAAGGTTTTACTGTATCGTGGTACCTTTCAAGCACCATAAGCACAGAACGACCGCGTTCTATAATATCTCTGTTTATAACCCGTCCGAGCCTGTCGTCTGCATCGGCATCAACATATACCTTGATATCCAAAATATTACGTAAATCAGGATCAGTGAGAATAAGAATCCCTTCAACCAGCACTACCCTCGCAGGTTTTATATTAATTGTTTCCTTTGCCCTCAGACACGTCAGGTAGGAATAGACAGGCATTTCAACCGGGATCCCTTTTTTCAGATGTTTAAGGTGATCTATCAACAATCGCCATTCGACTGAATCTGGGTGATCAAAATTTATTTTTTGTCTCTCTTCGAGTGTGATTGCACTGTTATCTTTGTAATAGGAATCCTGTGGTATAACTATAACCTCGTCATTAGGAAATACTTCCATGACTTTTTTTACTACAGTAGTTTTTCCTGAACCTGTACCACCTGCTATTCCTACTATCAACATATTTTTATAATTTTGCAGCATTAATTATCAAAAGTAGAAGAAAAGTTTGGAGTGAGCTAAAGTTTGAAGTGCTTAAATTTTAAAAAATGAAATTTACTAAATCGATAATAACTCAATACTCTCTTGGCACTCCAGTCACTTTAGGCACTTTAGGCACTTTAGTCACTCTAGTCACTCTAGTCACTCTAGGCACTTTAGTCACTCTAGGCACTTTAGTCACTTTAGTCACTCTAGGCACTTTAGGCACTCTAGTCACTCTAGTCACTCTAGGCACTTTAGGCACTCTAGGCACTCTAGGCACTTTTATCTATTATGAATCTTAACTATATACAATGTCTGAATTATATCCGCTAAAGTTTGAAACCGTATTAAAAGAGAAAGTCTGGGGGGGAAATGCACTTGTTTCCAGGTTTAATAAAAAAGCAACAGGGTCACTTCATATTGGAGAAAGCTGGGAATTGTCTGCTGTTGCTAATAGCCAGTCGGTGATAAGTAACGGTTTCCTTGCAGGAAATAATATTGAGGAACTCATAGAAGTTTATATGGGTGATATTACCGGTGACTCGATATATGAAAAGTTCGGGAACGAGTTTCCGTTACTAATCAAGTTTATTGAAGCACAGGAAGACCTTTCGATACAGGTCCATCCCAATGACAGCCTGGCAAAAAAGAGACATAATGCTTATGGAAAAACCGAGATGTGGTATATCCTTGAAAGCAAAAAAGGCTCAAAGATTTATACGGGTTTCAAAGATGGGGTCACCAAAGAGATCTATGAAGAGGGTCTCAGTAAGGGCAGGATTGAAGATCTGCTGAATGTAGAAATCGCTGATGCCGGCGATGTATTCTTCACCCCGGCAGGCAGGGTTCATGCCATCGGCGCTGGTATTGTTCTGGTTGAAATACAACAGACCTCTGATATTACCTACCGGATATTTGACTGGAACAGGAAAAGTTCAGGGAAAGTGAAGAGAGAGTTACATACCGAACTGGCTCTTGATGCAATTGACTTCAACCAGTCAGGAAAAAACAAGATAAGGAAGGTACCGGCGCTTAATAAAACTGAAAATCTTGTCAATTGTGAATTTTTTACTACTAATATTATCAATCTCAACAAAGCAATAGGTAAAGAATACCACTTTAATGACTCATTTGTTGTGTACATTTGCACTGAGGGTGAATTTTTAATCTGCTGGGATGACAATTCCGAGAAAGTCACAAAAGGCGAGACTGTTCTTCTGCCTGCCATGATCAGGGAGATTACACTGAAACCTTTAAATGAAGCCTGTTTGCTTGAGGTGTATATTAATTCTGAAAATCTAATTTGATAAGATAAAAGGGAAAAGTCAAGATGATAAAGCCCCCCCTGCCTACCGGCAGGCAGGCATTTGGGGGGTTGGGGGGTAAAAGTCAAATAAAAATTAAAAAAATGAAACTATTTTCAGCCTCACTGCTTTTAGTATTAACAATATCTTTAATTACAGGATGTACCGGAAAGGGAACTGCAAAAAAAGATAAACTTGCAGGAAGTGACTCAATTACAGTTCCGGATACCGGTTACACTGGTATCAAGAAATATATGAGCGGTAAATATCTTGTCAAGGAAGTTACCTTCAAAAACGGTGTAAGAGAAGGCTTGATGAAATCATTCTATGTGACAGGTGAATTGCGTCAGACTTTCTGGTATGAGAATGGTTTAAGGGAAGATTCATCAATGTGGTATTACCAGCAAGGGCAGAAATTTCGTGCCACTCCCTTTAAAAGAGATACTATCGATGGTATACAGAAACAATATTACAGAACAGGTAAACTGAGAGCCAAACTCGGTTTTTCAAAAGGATCGCGTACTACATTTTTTCAGGAATATACACCTGAAGGAAAACTTATTGGCGGTTACCCTTCCCTGATTGTCAATATCGTAGATAATTATAAGATTAAAGGAGTATATAAAATCTCACTTGAACTTTCTGATAAATCAACCAGGGTCAGATATTATCGTGGCGATTTTTTGAATGGATTATTTGATACAGCTCATTGCGAAAAAATAAAAATGATTAAAGGGATTGGCATCATGGATCTTAAAAAAACCGGATCCCAAAAACCATCCTCGGTAGGTATCATAGCTCAGATACTTACCAATTTTGGGAACAACTTTCTGATTTATAAAAAGATCGAGCTGCCTTACAACGACCTTAAATAAGGATTTTCATGATTATACATTCAGCTTCTTTTATTAAAAGCAGTCCATCAATAAAAGAGTGTCCGGAATCAACAAAACCAGAATTCGGATTTATAGGAAGATCGAATGTGGGGAAATCATCATTAATAAATATGCTTACAGGCTGGTCGAAGCTCGCAAAAACTTCAGTTCAACCCGGGAAGACCAGAACAATTAATCATTTTTTCGTGAATGAAAGTTGGTATCTGGTCGATCTTCCAGGCTATGGTTATGCAAAAGTACCCGTTAAGCTCAGGGAAAAATGGGTCAGAGCCACCGAGGAATATATTCTTAAAAGGGAAAACCTGGTTTCACTTTTTGTACTTCTCGATACCCGGCATAAACCTCAACGTTCCGATCTTGAGTTCATGGAATTTCTGGGTTTAAACAATATAGCTTTTACACGGGTCTTTACAAAGAGTGACAAGCTTACAGTTACTGCCCTGGAAAATTCAGTAAATCAATATAACGCGGAAATGCTCAAAAACTGGGAGTCATTGCCTGTTTCTTTCATTACTTCGGCTGTAAAAGGCAATGGCAGAGAAGAAATACTGAAATATATAGAAGAAACTATGAACAATTTTTCAAATGGCTTCTGATATCGGCCGGAATTTATAATTTTGTACTCAAAGTTGAGTTCATTTTTAAATCAATTAAAAATATCAGTAAATGTTTGGAACCGCACCAATGAAACTCTTTTCCTGCAGATCTTCAAAAGATCTTGCTCAGAGGATTGCAGATAGATTAGGAATTGAACTGGGGAAAAGTTCCGTTACCTGTTTCAGCGATGGGGAATTTCAACCTTGTTTTGATGAATCAGTAAGAGGAAGTCTGGTTTTTATAGTCCAGTCCACAAATCCACCTGCTGATAATCTTTTTGAGCTTCTGCTTATGATTGACGCAGCAAAAAGAGCCTCTGCCTACAAAGTGATTGCTGTTATCCCATATTATGGCTTTGCCAGACAGGACAGGAAGGACAGACCCCGGGTTTCTATCGGTTCGAAGTTATCAGCCGACCTCCTGAGTACTGCCGGGGTCGATAGGGTGATAACTATGGATCTTCATGCAGATCAGATACAAGGCTTCTTCAATGTACCGGTTGATCATCTTTTCGGTTCCGCCATATTTGCACCGTACATTGCGAACCTTAAACTTAAAAACCTTACTGTTTCAGCTCCTGATATGGGAGGTTCAAAAAGAGCAAATGCTTACTCAAGGCACCTTCAGTCCGAGATGGTATTATGTTATAAACTCCGTAAAAAGCCAAATATAATTGAAGAAATGTCGATTATCGGTGAGGTTGAAGGACGAAATGTTGTAATAATTGATGATATGGTTGATACTGCCGGTACGCTGTCCCTGGCTGCCGACATGATGAAAGAGAGAGGGGCCACCAGCATAAGGGCATTCGCTACACACCCCATACTATCCGGAAATGCCATACAGAGGATCAACGATTCAGCAATAGAAGAACTCGTTGTGAGTGATTCAGTTCCCTTTACGAACACTTCTGATAAAATCAAAGTGCTTTCAATTGCTGATATTTTTGCAAAAACGATCCAGGCTGTAACTTCAAATCAGTCGATCAGCACAAATTTTGTATTCTGATTCCATTGTTCTATATTTGCAGGCCAAAAAATTAATTAATGTCATACGTGTAATGGGGAGTTATCGTGATGATAACTCTTAGTAGCACAATAACTTTTAGATAAATGAAGACAATCGAAATTAAAGGAACATTCAGAACAGAATTAGGGAAAAAAAGTTCTAAGCAGGTAAGAAAAGCAGGTAACGTACCATGTGTTATCTATGGGAAAGAAAAAAATATTCACTTTTATACTCATGAGAATAGTTTTAAAAACCTTGTATATACACCTGATGCGCATCTGGTTAAACTCAGTATTGAAGACAAGGAGTACAACCTTGTACTTAAAGATATGCAGTTCCATCCTGTAAGGGATAATATTTTACACGCAGACTTCATTGAATTTTTTGATGACAAACCAGTAATTATCAATATCCCTATCAAAATCTCAGGCGATTCAGAAGGAGTTTTAGCAGGTGGAAAATTAAGCATTAAGAGAAGAAACCTGAAAGTTAAAGGTTTTGCTAAAGATCTTCCTGAATCTCTTCCTATTGATATCACTAATCTGAAAATTCATGAAGGAGTAAAGGTCGGTGAGCTATCATACGACAAGATAGAATTACTTGATCAAAAAAAATCGATGGTCCTGACAATTGCTACTTCGCGCGTTGCACAGAAAACTGATGAAGAGGTTCTGGCTGAAACAGCAGCAGCAGAAGCAGCAGCAGCAGCAGCAGCTACACCTGAAACACCTGCAGCTGAATAGAAACTGGTCTTTTTTATAAAAACATTCAGGCTTGATGAAATATCTGATAGTTGGCCTGGGAAACATAGGTGAAGGGTATAAAGACACCCGACATAATATAGGATTTACAATATTGGATGCCATGGCTTTGGCATCCAATATTTCTTTTACTGACAAACGTTATGGCGCTCTTTGTGAGATCAGATACAAAGGACGTGATTTAATCCTTCTGAAACCATCCACATATATGAATCTCAGTGGAAATGCCGTAAGCTATTGGCTCAAAAAAGAAAACATCCCCCTGGAAAATATGCTTATAATTGTCGATGACATTGCCCTACCGCCTGGAAGCATAAGAATGAGGCCTAAGGGCAGCGACGGTGGCCACAACGGACTTGCACATATAAGCGCCACACTGGCAACAAACGAGTACACAAGGATCAGAGTCGGCATCGGAAATAGTTTCCACAAAGGAGCACAAGTCGATTTTGTTCTTGGTAAATGGGCTCCGGAAGAAAAAAAGTTTATGGAAGAGAGAACTTCGATAGTGATCGATATGATAAAATCATTTGCATTCGCAGGTACAGAGATGACAATGACTGCATTTAACAAAGCAGGAAAAGTACCTCCTCCCGAGCCAACCAAAGAAATTTCTGAATAGCTATATAAATCAGGGCTACGATGTTTTTTAAAATTAATTTTTCAAGGTAATAACCCCCTTCCCGACCTTCCCCCACGGGGGAAGGAGAAAAAGAAATCATTTCCCCCCTGGGGGAAAATGAAAGGGGGTAAAAACAAAGAAAAGTAATTGTATAGTAATGTCATGAGCGACAAAAATGGAATACGTATCGATAAATTCCTCTGGTCAGTCAGGATCTATAAAACCAGGAGTATAGCATCTGATGAATGTCGTAAGGGAAGAATAATAATCAATGATATACAGGTAAAACCCTCAAGAACCGTTCTGAAGAACGAAATAATTACAGTGAAGAAGCCACCAGTCATTTATTCATACAGAATAATTGAGCCAATCGAAAACCGTGTTTCAGCGAAACTCGTTGAAAATTTTATCGAAGATCTGACAACAGATGAGGAAAAAGTGAAACTCGATATCCGGCAGACCGTAGGAACTATCTTCAGAGATAAAGGTACGGGTCGCCCGACAAAAAAAGAAAGAAGACTGATAGATAGAATCAAAGATGATATGAACGACTAAGGTTGAGGTTAAGGTTAAGGTTAAGGTTGAGGATTATGGTGGTATAAAGACGTAATATTTCAAAAATCTCCATAAAAGTAATTCAGCTTTAATAACAACATTTTACTTTTCTTTAACTTGCACTCAACAACTTCAGGACATCAGCTAATTGATGTGGTGCAGGTGCATATTCTTTAATTAAATGGGGAAGGAAAATATCGAGAAGTATTCTGCCAGATATGCTCTCTTAAAGTCTGTCGCAGGATTCTGGCATAATAATGTCTTCTATAGGAAAGTCATTGTGCTTGGTCGCGAAAATATTAATCCCGACGATCATGTGATCTTTGCTCCAAACCATCAGAATGCGTTAATGGATGCACTTGCAGTTCTTTTTACCAACAAAGGTCAGAATGTTTTTCTTGCAAGAGCTGATATTTTTAAAAAAAAGACCATCGCAGCCATACTCTACTTTCTGAAAATACTTCCGGTTTACAGGATCAGGGATGGATTCAGAAGCCTCAAAAGCAATGATGAAATATTTACCAAGACAATTGATGTACTGAAAAACAAAAACGGTCTCGTTATTCTTCCTGAAGGAGATCATGCAGGATTCAGACGTTTGAGACAATTGAAGAAAGGAATATGCCGCGTTGCATTTCAATCAGACGAAGCAACCGGATTTAGTCTTAATATAAAAATTATACCAGTTGGAATTGAATTCTCAAACTATAGCAGGTACAGACAAGTTCTGACTGTTGTTTATGGAAAACCTATTAAGATATCTGAATTTTTAGATTTATATAAAGTAAGCCCGGAAAGAGCTCTGAATGAGCTAAGATCAAGACTTTCAGATAAGATGAAAGGAATAATGGTGCACATCGAATCCGAAGAAGACTATGAAGCTATTGATGAACTCAGAAGTATGATAAATGGCAGGTTCAGTGATAATATCAGATTTCCAAAACTATTCAGAGACAGGATTCTCGTGAATAAAATGAATTTGCTTAAGACATCGGATCCGACAATTTATGCAAGAATATGTTCACTCAGTCTTAATATAAAAAAGAAAGCAAAAGAACTTAATACCGACTATAGATTGCTCGAAAAAAAGAAACATCCACTGGGATGGCTTATTGCCGGGATGGTTGGAATCGTTCTTACTTTCCCATTGTTTATTTATGGAAACATATTTAATCTTACCTTCCTCGAAATTCCTAATCTCCAGATACGTAAGATTAAAGATCCTCAGTTTCACTCATCAATGCGATATGCTATTTCCCTGATCCTCGCATTTGTTTTCTTACCTGCCTATCTGATTCTATCGCTTTTTATTTTCTCCTCCTGGTGGCTGGGTTTACTGATTTTTCTTTCACTGCCACTTTCTGGCCTGTTTGCCTGGAATTACTACCTCCAGTTCCGCAGAATCAGAGGAGGATTCAGAATAAGAAGTCTTATTAAACAAAAAGACAAAGAATTTAATCTTCTCAGGATCAATCATAATGAATTAGTTAAACTTATTGCCGGATTATAAAATGATGAAAGAGAAGCAGTTTACAGGCAAAATAGCCTGGGTCACAGGGGCATCCTCAGGCATAGGAGAATCACTTGTTCATGAATTTGTCAGGAGAGGTGCAACAGTAATAGCTTCATCAAATGACCTTCCAGGTCTGGAAAGAGTAAAAGCTGAATGCGGTAATAAATCCCTGATGGTTCATTGTATACCGTTTGATCTTGCCGACACCTCTGGAATAGATAAAATAGTTGAAAAACAAGTAAATGCACTTGGGAAAATTGATTTTTTACTAAATATCGGCGGAATAAGCCAGAGGTCAAGAATTGATGAAACACCTATGTGGCTCGACAGAAAAATATTTGAGATTAACTATTTTGGAACAATCGCTCTTACCAAAGCAGTTCTGCCATATATGGTCAGACAGCAGTCCGGACATATTCTTGCAACAAGCAGTATATCAGGTAGATTTGGATTTCCTCTTCGCTCTGCCTACTCGGCTTCCAAACAAGCCCTGCATGGATTTTTCGAAACTCTTTATCTTGAAAATAAAAAATTCAATATAAAAGCTTCTGTCATCATTCCCGGCAGAGTCAGGACATCAATCTCATTTCATGCCCTGGATGCTGAAGGTAAGGAACATGGTAAGCTAGACGATGGTCAGGCTAAGGGAGTTTTACCGCAAAGGGCAGCAGAAATAATTATCAAAGGAATGGTAAGAAACAAACGGGAAATTCTGGTAGGGAAGAATGAATTAATTATGCTGTATATCAGAAGGTATTGTCCATGGCTTTTCTTCAGAATTGCAGATAAGATTAAATCTATGTAGGAAAAGAATAATATCCAGGTACACAAAATATTTTTAGACCCCCTACCCAGCCTTCCCCCAAGGGGGAAGGAGTGAACGGATATCTTTTCCCCCTTGGGGGAAATAAGAAAGGGGGTAAAAAACCAAGATAAATTAAACTGTATAAAGAATGAAGAGTTATATTTTAAGCGGAATCCAGCAGATGGGGATTGGTGTAATGAATGTTGAAGAAGCCTGGAAATGGTATATCGATCAGTTTGGTATGGATTGCCGTATTTTTGAAGATGAAGCGGTAGCAAACCTGATGCTTCCATACACAGGTGGTGAACCGAGAAGCAGACACGCCGTATTGGCTCTGAATCTTCAAAGCGGAGGTGGGTTCGAAATATGGCAATACAAGGGAAGAGATCCTTTAAAAATTAAAGAGGAGATCAGGATCGGAGATCTTGGTATTATAGCCTGCAAGATGAAAGCGAAGAACATTCAGCAAGCTCTGAGATTATATCAGAAGAACGGTATTGCCGTTCCTGCTGAGGCAACTGCAGATCCTGCCGGGAAATTGACTTTTTTCATGAAAGATCCTTATGGGAATATCTTTCAGCTCGTTGAAGCATCAGACTGGTTCCGTGATGAGAAAAAAATCACCGGTGGTTCTTATGGTGCAATTATAGGCGTATCGGATATTGACAGGGCAAGGGTTATCTATTCCGATATCCTTGGATATGATGAAGTTGTATATGATACCACAGGTATATTCAATGATCTTTCAGAAATTCCCGGGGGAAATAAAGAATGTCGTAGGGTACTCCTGAGAAGATCTAAGGCTTTTACCGGACCTTTCAGTAAAGTATTGGGAAAGAGTGAAATCGAACTTATCAGCACAAACGGGATTCCAGGCAAAAAGATATACGATGGTCGGTTCTGGGGTGACCCCGGTTTTATTCACCTCTGTTATGACATGCACGGTATGGACGAACTGAAAAACTTCTGTGAAAGCAAAGGGTTTTCGTTTACCGTCGACAGTAAAAAGAGTAATGAGGGAAATAGCTTCGATATGGGTGAAGCAGGGGGTCACTTCTCTTATATACAGGATCCTGACGGGACACTTATCGAATTTGTTGAAACACATAAAGTGCCAATCCTCAGGAAACTTGGTTGGTACCTGGATCTGCGAAAAAGAGATCCAAATAAATCTCTTCCCGACTGGATATTAAAGACTCTGAGGTTTTCGAGGGTGAAGAGCTGACCTAAAGTTGGCTCGCTCACTTTGCCCCTTAATTCTACATTCTGGTGTCAGCATTTTTAGCCAGATCTTCAACTTTCTGTAATACCCTCATCACGTTGCCACCCCATATTTTTGTTATGTCTGCTTTTGAATATCCACGACGTAGCAGCTCTATGGTAATATTCTTCATGTCAGAAGCTGTTCTGCAACCATCCACTCCTCCCCCTCCGTCGAAATCAGTCCCGATCCCAACATAATCAACCCCTATCACCTGAACGATATGATCTATATGATCAACAACATCCTTAACTGTAGCCGGTTTTTCATATATCTTCTGAATTTTCTTATACTCCTTGCGGATGAGTTTTTTGGTTGAGTCAGGAAAGGCATTATAATCGCCATATTTTTCCTTCAGATCTTTAAGCTTTATATCCAGTTCCGGATTGGGTTCTGGCGTTTTAAGGTAGTTCCCCAGGATACAGATTTGAATAACCCCTCCATTTTCTTTAAGCGCCAGCAACATATCATCAGAAAGGTTTCTTGGACTTGCGCACAATGCCCTGCAGGAAGAATGAGATGCAATAACAGGGGCGTATGTAACTTTGAGAACGTCAAAGAATGATTTATCAGAAATATGTGATATATCAACCATCATACCAAGACGGTTCATCTCTTTTACCACCTGCATTCCAAATTGAGAAAGTCCATCATTTTCCGCCCCGGAAGGATCGGTTGATGAGTCACAAATATCATTATTTTTTGTATGAGCCAGAGTTATATATCTGGCCCCCAGATCATAATATTGTTTCACTCTCGAAATATCTTTGCCTATAGGATAACCATTTTCAACACCTATGAATGCAGCGATCTTACCTTCTTTCTTTAATCTGTATGCATCATCCGGAGTTGTGGCAATTTCAGCCATAGAAGAGTTCTTTTCCAGATTTCTGTGTATTGCATTAAATATATCCAGCGCCTTCTGATGGACTATATTGAAAGTTGAGTCATTTCGGGGACCCTGACCTGTGAATACGGCAAAGAATTCAGCATGCAGTCCACCCTCAACCATTTTGGGAAAATCTACACATCCATCGAGGCTTCTGACGCCCAGATCAAAACCCGGTTCAGAAAATTCCATTGGTGTATCGCAATGAGTATCCACTGTAAGTATTGATGCATGGATTTTATCAGCTTGTCTGACAAGTTTTTCTTCACTGTTCGCGCAACCAGCCAAAAACAGAGTCATAAATAAAAAATTGATGAATAATTTCATTTCATTTGTGTTGATTTCTGTGGCAAGATAATTAAAATGAGTTCGGGACTTTCTGTTTTTTACCTGTTTAACCTATTTTAACAATGTAAAAAGCTCCGATGGTGCTGTAGTGGCAGCCATGAAAAGAATGGAAATGATCAGAGGTTCTACAGCTAACTGCATATCCTGAGTACTATAAATTTGAAAAAAAGAGACCCATTTCAGATGAATAAATATAACCTTGCCGGACTGTCAGTTATTGGAGGAATTCTCTCAGGACTAGCATGGACCGGTTGGTGTTCCGGTTTAATCCTTCTCATCTCATTTGTGCCATTTTTCCTGATTGAAAATTATTTATTTGAGAATCCCAAAAGGTTCACCCCAAATGCCTTTTTTATCTTCATCCTCCCTGGTTTTGTGATTTTCAGTATAATTGCTCTCGGCTGGATGAGAGTTGCCAGCATAACAGGCGCTATATGCGTAATAATGGGATTGTCATTTTTAATGGCTTTCACAACATGGCTGGCTCACATTGTTCGTCTGAGAGCCGGGAACGTACCTGGTTTCCTTTCGATGATAACATTCTGGCTTGCCTATGAATTTGTAAGCCTCAATGTAAACATTATTTCACCATGGTTAAATCTTGGTAATGGACTTTCAAAAGATATCCTCTTCATTCAATGGTATGATATAACAGGAACTGCCGGTGGTTCGTTATGGATTTTATGTTCTAATCTTTCCCTTGCCTTACTACTGGTCAAATCTCTGACTAAAAAGAGAGGGAACAGAATTTATTTAATTATCTGGCTTGCGGTAATTATTATACCGTCAGCAGTTTCCGTTAACCGGTATAATACTATTAAGCAAAATCGGACAAATGGGACTGAAGTAGTAATCATCCAGCCAAATACAGATCCATATACTGAAAAATTCACTACTCCCTTCGAAGATCAACTGAAAAAAGTAATCACCCTGGCAAATACTGAAATTTCAGATAAAACCGACTGGATCATTACCCCTGAGACAACTATTGATGATCCTGCTAATCTCGACGATCTTGCAAATGACAAATATGTGAAGCTTATTAAAGGGATGATAAAACAATATCCTGATATTAATGTGGTTAGCGGATTAGTAACTTACAAACTCTACCCCGCAACAACAGATGCACCAACTGTGAGTGCAAGAAGAATTGATGCCTCTGGTCTGTATTACGACCATTTCAATTCTGCCGTTCAGATCGACAGCGGAAAGTTTTTCGGGATATATCATAAATCGAAACTTGTCCCAGGCATAGAAATGCAATTTTCAAATGGTCCGGGGAGAATTATTACAAAGATATTGCCCTATCTGGGTGGCACCAAATGGGGATATGGAATCCAGAAGGAAAGGGTTTGCTTCCAACATACCACCACCTCTCTGAAAATTGCACCGGTAATATGTTATGAATCTGTATTCGGAAAATTCGTGACTGACTATGTAAAAAAAGGCGCTGAAGCCATATTTATTATTACAAATGACGGATGGTGGAAAAACACCAATGGCTATAAACAGCATCTTTTCTTTGCATCTTTAAGAGCGATTGAAACACGTCGACCGGTTGTGAGGGCCGCCAATACAGGTATATCGTGCATAATTGATATCAGAGGCAATAGAACAGTTGAAACTGAATGGTGGACAAAGTCGGTAATTAAAGGAGAAATCTACCCTGAAAACAGAATAACAACCTATGTAAAGTATGGTGACTACCTGTTATGGATTTCGGTTTTCTTAAGCGGAATCATCCTCTTAACAGTCTTCATTGCCATTCCGTTAAGAAAAAAATTAAACCATTCACGAATATAGGTGATAGTTCTTATACTCTTTATTAAATGGAAGCTTCACAGAGTAAATAAATGATGTTATTTAGGATTTTTGGAGTTAAATACAGCCACACCTTCATCGAGCCATTTTTTATATTCCTCTATATTCAGATTGGTTGGAATCGGATTATTCATTGCATTACCCTCATAATCAGTTATAACATAAAGTGGTAAAGCATTTGTCTTAAACTTCGATATTTCGAGATCTTCGCATATTTTTCCAATTGTCTTTTTCTGTTTTCCATCAATTGCCGATGTGATCCATTCATTCTCAGGCAACTGAGTCCTGTCATCAACATAAAGTGCAATTATCACGAAGTTATCCCTGAGTCTTCTCAGTACTTCCGGGTCGGCCCATACCTTCACTTCCATACGTTTGCAGTTTGCACAGGCATGACCTTTAAAATCAATCAATACTGGTTTTCCCTGTTCTTTGGCGCAAGCCAGACCCTGTTTATAATCGAAATAACCTTTAAGTCCAAGTGGCATCTCAAAGATATCAGCATGTTTGGGTTCTGAACAAAGTATGCTTGTTTCAGCAGATCTGACAGCAGTACCTGACACTGATCTGTTTTCCATGATCAGTTTCGGAATATTGAATTCAGATGTCTCCTGTGATGGCAGGAAAGATGATAACCCATTCAGTGGAGCTCCGAAAAGTCCGGGTATAAGATATACCACAAAAGTAAATACACTGATTATCAGGAATAATCTGAATGTACCAATATATGGAAGATCACTGTCGTGTGAAAATTTGATCTTTCCCATTAGATATAATCCAAGTAATGAAAACAGCACAATCCAAATAGCAATGAATAAACTTCTCGACAATATTCCCAGTGAATACACGCTATCAATAGTCATCAGAAATTTCATACTGAAGGCGAGCATTATAAACCCGAGAACAACTTTTATTGAATTTAACCAGCCTCCGGATTTTGGTATCCTGCTCATTATCGATGGGAATAGGGCAAATATTGTAAACGGTAATGCAAATGCAACTCCAAATCCAATCATTCCGATTGTCGGTCTTAAAACATCGCCACTCGCTGCTTCAACCAGAAGAGCGCCGATAATAGGTCCGGTGCATGAGAATGAAACAATTACTGTTGTTAATCCCATGAAAAATGCCGCCATTATACCTCCCTTGTCAACGCTTGAATCAGCACGGGTAACCCAGCTGTTTGGGAGAAGAATCTCAAATGCACCAAAAAATGAAACTGCGAATATTATAAACAGCGCAAAGAATATCGTATTAGGGATCCAGTGAGTGCTCAATGCATTTGCGAATCCTGCTCCTGCGCTGGTAAGTGAAACAATTATCCCCAGTGATGAATAAATCAGAACAATGGAAATGCCAAAAATAAGCGCTTTAAAAATAGCTTTGCTCCTCACTTCAGAACCTTGAGAGAAGAAGGCTACTGTCATCGGGATCATTGGAAACACACAAGGAGTGAGAACCCCGGCAAAACCTGCAAGCAGAGCAATAAGAAAGAATTTAAGCAAACCCTTATCAGTTTTGATTGGTTCCGCACCGGTTAACTTTTTATCACTGCTATTAATAGTCTTACTTTCAGTCTTATCTGCTATTTTTATTGCAAATTCAACATCTTTGGGAGGAGAGCATGTGGTATTATTACAAGCCATAAAATTCATTGAGCCTGTAATAGTAAAGGAGGATTTCACTGCAGTTATTTTCTGCCGGAATTCTGCAGTATTGCTAAAGGTTTTGATCTTAAAGCCAAATGCATCATCAAGAAGCTCAACTGGTTTTGTAACTTCAAAAGGATTACCATTTAGCTTGTAGCCAGGCAGAGTGTCGAATCTGATAGATGTTGGAATAGGGCCTCCGGCAGGAATGTCCATCGAATAGATATGAGAATTCTTATCGATTGTAGCAGTAAAAATCAGCTCATATTGTTTGTCGCCTTTCTTTTCATAGCTAAAATCCCAGTTAACCGGATCATAGATCTGAGCTGAAACAGATAAGGCAAAAAGAATCAGGGAGATTAAAAGTATAAGTTTTCTCATACAGTTGCTGTTTTTATTTAAATACAGAAATCCTTTAGTCGCAAAGGTCGCAAAGCTTTTAGTTTTTTTGCACTGCGCTCTGCGCTCTGAGCTCTGTGCCATTGTTTAGGCCAGATCTATTTCATTATTAAAATGATCGTAGAAATGATATTCCAGCATGTGATAAGCGGTTACAGCCTGTATCTTAAGGCTGATTTTATATTTGAAATTCCATTTTCTGTATAACGGGAAGAGACCTTTATTAAGAAATGATGCTACAAATGGATGAACGTTCAGAATGAGTTTCCTGGTTTTTATCTTATCAACAATAAAAGAGAGGCCACTCTCAAGTTCATCGGTAAAGAGAATAGTAGGCTTAGTCTCCCCTGTTCCCTGGCATGAAGGGCATTTTTCATTGGTAATAATATTCATTTCAGGTCTGACCCTTTGCCTGGTTATCTGCATCAGACCAAATTTTGTCAGAGGGAGAATGTTATGTTTTGTTCTGTCGCCTGCCATCACATCCTTAACCTTATCGTAAAGTTGTTGCTTGTTCTCCTGCGATTGCATATCGATAAAATCAACAACAATAATACCACCCATATCCCTGAGCCTCAGCTGTCTTGCAATTTCCGTTGCGGCTTCCATATTAACCTCGAGGGCATTTGATTCCTGATCATTCCCTGACCTTGATCGGTTACCGCTGTTGACATCAATTACGTGAAGCGCTTCAGTATGCTCAATAATAAGATATGCGCCATGTTTGAAAGATACTGTCTTCCCGAAGAGACCTTTGATCTGTTTATTAATTCCAAAATGGTCAAATATGGGTAGAGTGCCATTATATAATTTGACTATTTTTTCTTTTTCAGGGGCAATTTCCCTTATATATGTCCGTATATCCTCAGCTATCGTAGTTTCATTGATATGAATACTGTTAAAAGTAACATTAAGCATATCCCTGAGAATTGTTGAGGTTCTGTTCATCTCCCCGATGAACAATTTAGGTGATTTTATTTCCTTTTTTACAGAGGCGAATGCCGATTCCCATTTCAGGACAAGTTCTCTTAATTCAGCATCAAGTACTGCAACTTTCTGACCTTCAGCCACTGTCCGTACTATAACTCCATAATTACGGGGTTTAATACTCTGAACGAGAGCTTTTAGACGGTTTTTTTCCTCGATGCTTTCGATTTTAGAAGAGATAGATACCTTATCTGAGTAAGGCATTAAGACAAGGTTTCTTCCTGCCAGAGAAATTTCGGAAGCAAGTCGCGGGCCTTTTGTTGAAATGGGTTCCTTTGTTATCTGAACGATAACAGTCTGACCAGTGACTAAAACATCAGTTATCTTGCCATCTTTGTCAATATCAGGTTCAGGTTTGAACTTATGAACCGGTAATACTTTACCCTGTTTTTGCAGAGCGGCGCCATAGTATTTATGTTGTGTCCTGAACTGGGCGCCAAGATCAAGATAATGTAGGAATGCATCCCGTTCGTAACCTACATTTATAAATGCAGCATTCAGTCCGGGCATGATCTTTTTTACCTTACCCAGGTAAATATCTCCTACTGAAAATTTTACATTACGTTTTTCCTTGTTTAATTCAATTAACTGCTTGTCTTCCAACAGCGCTAAAGAAACCTCGGAATCACTAACATCAATGATTAAATCCTTATTTACCACTTCACTATATTAATCTGAGCCAATATATTGTCCGTCACATCCGATATACTAATACAATAAACCTAAAGACCATCAGATCTTTAGGTTTAATATGTTTAATGACTGACCACTAATGATCTGCTACTTCTTTTTATGTCTGTTCTTCCGCAAACGTTTTTTACGTTTGTGAGTGGCCATTTTATGTCTTTTTCTTTTTTTACCGCTTGGCATAGAGGATTATTTCTTAACGTGTGATTTTACTTTGGTTATAAAAGATTTTGCCGGCTTGAAAGCTGGTATATTATGAGCAGGAATAATGATAGTCGTATTCTTGGAGATATTCCTTGCAGTTTTCTTAGCTCTTTTCTTGACGATAAAGCTTCCAAAACCCCTTAGATAAACGTTACTACCTTTAACCATAGAATCTTTTACAGTTTCCATTAAGGCTTCTACAGTTTTCTGTACTGTTACCTTTTCAATACCAGTGTTCTTGGCAATTTCATTAACAATGTCTGCTTTAGTCATTTTTCGTGAAGTTTAAAATTCAACAAATTATTTTGAGTATTCGTTTTTTTCAACTGTGCAAATATAAAAATATTATTTGTTTAAATTCAAACACTTACATAATAATTTTTTTTTTGGACTTTATTAATGCCTTAAATACAACGAAATAGATTAATGATGACAATAATCTGTTATAACTTCCGCACAAAATATAAATCAATGCAGAATTAGTAAATCATTGACCGATTGGGATTTGATCAATTAATCTGAACCTGGATTGCTGAGAGTAGTTTTTTTATTAACTTTACAATCCGGAAATTGAATTATTAATAAATATATAACTACATGTCAATCAATAAAGTTATACTTGTCGGTAATGTCGGAAAAGATCCGGTAATACGGTATTTTGATAAGGGTGTTGCCAAAGCAAACTTTCCTCTTGCTACAAGTGAGACCTATACAAATCAGCAGGGCGAAACAATAACTTCAACCGAATGGCATAATATTGTTTTATGGCGTGCTCTGGCTGAGGTAGCTGAAAAAACTATCAGAAAGGGTTCTCAGGTATATATTGTAGGGAAAATTAAGACCCGTTCGTATGTCGATAAAGAAGGTGTCAATAAGTATATTACTGAAATACTTGCAGATACACTCCTGCTACTCGAGAAAAAACAGTCACCTGTCAATTCATCAGCACCTTCGGATATTCCTAAGGGGGATGGACACGAAAAAGGGTTATCAGGATCGGTGGTAAATGAACCTCCTGCTTCATACCAGCCGGCAAATGATAACAATAGCAAGAATTTGTCAGAAAAAGGCAATACTACAGACGAGGATCCTGGATCTGAGAGCAAACCTGACAACGCTCAAAATGAAGATGATCTGCCTTTTTAGATAGCTTTATTAACAGAAACTAAGTTGGAACCCAATTATCCACTATCATATTTATTCCTGCTTTCAGGCATTGGCATCAATACCCCTGATTTTAAAATATTTATTGGTTTTTCAATAATCATTGTTCTTCTTATCGGATCAGCCATGATGTCAGCCTCCGAAGTCGCTTACTTTTCATTCAAACCTGAAGATATTGAAAATCTTAAATCAGCCAGGGACAAAAAGTCGAAGACAGTCCTTAACCTGTACAACCATCCTGAAAAATTATTAAGCACTGTAGTGGTTGCAAATAATACAATCAATATAGCTATAGTGCTATTGGCCGCATTTCTTAGTTCGAGAATATTTGATTTCAGTTCAGAACCAGTTTTGGGATTCATAATTAATGTTGTAGTAATAACTTTTATCCTGCTTTTTTTTGGAGAGGTAATGCCAAAGGTATACGCATCAAGAAATCATATTGCCATCGCGTTGTTTATGGCGTACCCCTTAACTGTGCTCGAAAAGGTCTTTCGACCTGTTACTTCTTTGCTTATTTTCTCTTCATCCTTTGTAAAAAGAAGAACAGGAACAAGAAGATCTAACATAAGTATGGATGATCTTTCCGACGCCCTTGATCTGACATCTGATGGCTATGCTGAAGATGAAAAAATACTTAAAGGAATTGTCAATTTCGGGAATACAAATGTCAGCGCTATAATGTGCTCACGTATTGGCGTAACCGCGATTGATATCAAATCGGGATTTGACAAAATAGTCCCGATAATAATCAGTTCAGGGTTCTCAAGAATTCCCGTTTATTCAGGTTCATTCGATACCGTCAAAGGAATTCTGTATGCAAAAGATGTTCTTCCTTATACTAATAATCCAGGCAGCTTTAAATGGCAGGCTTTACTGAGGCCACCCTATTTCGTTCCTGAAACAAAAAAGATAATCGACCTTCTTAAGGAGTTTCAAACCAAAAAAATACACATGGCTGTTGTCATTGATGAATATGGAGGCACATCGGGAATAGTAACTCTGGAGGATATACTGGAAGAAATTGTTGGAGATATAACTGATGAAAGCGACGATATTCAGTTATTGTTCCGTAAACTGGATGATAAGACATATCTATTTGAAGCCCGGATATCACTAAATGATTTCTGCAAAGTAGTAGAGGTAGAAGAGGATACTTTTGAAGAGGTCAGAGGAGAGTCTGAAACACTTGCCGGACTTATCCTTGAACTAACCGGAGAAATTCCTCAGAAAGACCAGGTAATAAAATACGGAGACTTTGTTTTCAGGATTGAATCTGCTGACAGAAGAAGGATAAAAGAAATCCGTGTCGAAATAAATGGAAATGGTGGTGATAATAAAAAGGACTAGGATCTTAATGCTATTGATCTTATTAGGCGCTTCTTACAGTTGCAGGGAAGTAGCTGTTCCAAAACCCAGGGGACATTTCAGGATAGATCTGCCTGCGCGTCAATATGTTCAATTCAATGAACATCCGGAAAAGAACCTGAACCTTCCATTATCATTTGAATATCCTGCTTATGGGCATCTTATATTTCAGGGGGAGCAAAGTTCAAACCCGGGATGGTTTAATATTGAATTCCCTGCATATAAAGCAAAGATATATCTCACCTATAAGGATGTTCACAATGATTTAGACAGTCTTCTTGATCAGAGTTATGATCTTAATGTAAAAAACCATGTATCGAAAGCAGATGCAATTAAAGAACAGGTCTTTAACAATAGTGAACATAAAGTATATGGTATCTTGTACGATTTAAAAGGAAATACAGCATCTGCCGTTGAATTTTATGTTACAGACAGCGTTAGTCATTACCTGAGAGGATCACTATATTTTACTTCTGAACCAAACGCGGATTCACTGGCGCCGGTAATAGATTTTTTCAGAGAGGATATCATGCATCTGATTGAAACTCTGAAGTGGAAATAATAACACCTAAAAGCTACAAATGGGTTGTATTACGAAACATTATCTGAACGAATTCTCAATACTGGGGGTTTGGAAAATTGAAGAAGATCAGGATACTCTTTTGGATCTTGTTTCACTTGATAATGATGAAAAAAAGAAATATAAAGGATTTAGCAGTAATTCCCGTAAACTGGAATTTTTAAGTGTAAGGGCATTACTATCTGAACTGGTCGGAAGAGACGCCAAAATTGTTTATAATAAAAATAACAAACCATTTATTAAAGATGGTTCGAGGTTCATAAGTATATCACACTCTCATAAACTCACTGCAATCCTGCTGAGTACAAATGAGAAAGTCGGAATAGACCTGGAGTATATGAGTACAAACATAGCTGCATTTGCATTTAAATTCATTAACAGAAAGGAAAAAGTTACAAAAGAACAGGAAGAACGCAGATATCACCTGTATATTCACTGGTGTGCAAAAGAGGCTCTCTATAAAATCTGCGACAAGGAAGGAATAAGCATAAGGAATAATATTACAATTGATCCGTTTAAAGTGAGTGAATCAGGAGAGATAAAAGGACATGTTAACACCAATAAAATAAATGAGTCATTTGATCTGTATTATTCAAAATACGATAATTACTCTATAGTATGGACAAAAAAAAATTATGAAACCAAATAAATTCCCTGGTAAAAAGAGCATTGCTTTACTTCTTGATCCTGATAAAGCAGAAGGAGACTCACTTCAATACATCCTTAAAGCTGCAAATGAGAGCAATACCGATTTTATCTTTGCTGGAGGAAGTCTTACATTTAACAGTATTGACAATCTGATAAGCGAAGTAAAGAAGCTTTGTTCAATTCCTGTGATTCTGTTCCCTGGCAACCTTCTCCAGCTTACTCTTAAAGCTGATATGATCCTGCTTCTATCACTTATTTCAGGTCGGAATTCTGAATTACTCATCGGTAATCACGTAATTGCAGCGCCATTCCTTAAAAATATCAGGGAAAAACTTGTATCTGTCGGTTACATACTTATAAGTTGTGGTAATAAGACTTCTGTTGAATATATAAGTCAGACTGCAGCGATACCATCCGATAAACCCGAAATTGCAGTAGCTACCGCCCTCGCCGGAGAAATGCTGGGTATGCAGATGATTTATCTCGAGGCAGGCAGTGGAGCAACAAATCCTGTCCCGGTTAATCTTATAAAAGCAGTGGTAGAAAACATTACTATTCCACTGGCTGTGGGCGGAGGAATCAAAAACAAGCAGGAAGTTGAAGAGATTTTCCATGCCGGCGCTGATCTCATTGTATTAGGAAATGCCTGTGAGAAAAATCCTGAACTGCTCAAAGAAGCATGCAGGATAAGGGATAAATTCTAACGTACTCACCCCCTTGTGTTCCCCCTCTCTACTTCGTAAAGAGGGGGTAATTACGTGATATACTGTGTGTTACGCCCCCTCTCTAGGTGGGTGAGTTCCTTATCTGAACAACTCAAACATTGGCTCTCCTGTACAGGCATTGGGATATGGAACTTTACAAAGAGTTGATAATGTAGCAGCGATATCCGTCATATTCACCTTCCGGGTTACAATTGACTTGTTGACAGTCCATCCGTACCATATCAATGGAACATGTGAATCATATTCGTAGGGTGAATTATGATTAGTCACATAATCGCTTGCCTTCTCTACCCAGCCTGGATTCAAAATAACAATTACATCACCTGATCTCTGAGGACTGAAATTATTTATTATTCTTTTCAGATTACCATTACCGAAATCGTTTGCTTCAAAGGCAGAATAGGGATATGCAGCTTCTACACCGGTAAACTGAACAAGGAAACGGGCAACTTTCTTTTGCACATCATCAAGCGAAAGCCGCGCATCTTCAATCAGGGTCCTGTTAAGAAAAATCTGTCTTTCTGAATAACCTTTCACCCAGTCTCCTTCCCCGTATACTGCATTCAGATAACTTCTTAGTAACTGAAGAGCCTGATTCTGCTGAAAATATCCTGAAGGGATCCGGTTTTTTTCCAGAACTGTGGGAATCTCCGATATTCCATGGGCTGCAGTAAAGTAGATCAGAACATTCCTCTTACCGATACTGTCATTCAGATATGTAAGTAGATTTTTGATATCATCATCAAGTCGTAAAATAGCGTCGCCCATCTCCACTGATGATGGCCCGAACCTGTGACCAATATAGTCTGTTGCCGAGAAGCAGATTGAAAGATAATCAGTTACGTCATCCTTACCCAATTGTTCATTTTGTATCAGTCTGATAGCAAAGTTTGCAGTAAGAGAATTGCCAAAAGGGGTCTCTCTCAATAATGAGTAATCATTTTTTGCTCTTATTTTTTTAAGATCGTACGGGAAATAGTTGATCTTATTGAACCCTGCTTCAAAACTGTTCGAATCAGGAAGACAATCAGAATAATACTTTGCAGGCCTTAACAGACTCCAGGTAGAATTCAGATATGAATCTGAAAACTTCATAGCATTAAAGTCGTTAACCCAAGTCGGAAGCGAATTAATATAATATGTACTTGACATCCATGTTCCTGTTGTGTTATCGAACCAATATGCGGCATTCGCTGCATGGCCGGCCGAGAAGATTGCCGAACTCTCTCTTAATCCAACGCCAAAAGCTTTTGACTTCTTATTTGTTGACATTTGAAGTTCATCGGAAAATGTTGAAACCAGCAAGTTCACCGGTGAATGTAACCCAGACTCAAAACTACCACCTACTGAATTGACAGTAGCATCCCTTGTGCAATTAATAAGTTCATTCTTAAGAGGAACATACCATTCGTCTGAAGTTATTCCGTGAAACGAAGGTTCGGCGCCTGTTGAGATAGTTGCATGTCCGGGAGCGGATTGTGTGAGCATATATTCATAAGAGGCATTTTTAAAGTATGTTCCCTCATTAATGAGCCTTTTAATCCCATTTTCACCTAACTTATCCCTGAACTTCTCAAGCTGATCGTATTTCAGCTCTTCCACTACAATCCCTATTACAAGACGAGGTTTATCAGGCGGAAGGTAAGCTCCCTGACCGGATAATTTCACAAAAACCAAAATCAATAAAACTAATATAGTATATCTTTTCATAATGGATGATTGATTCTTAACTGATTTACACAGCATTCCCAATGACTCACTTTAACAACATTGCCTGTATAACGGCAAGTTGTAAAAATAGTTGTTTTAATTACAGAAGCAAATGAAGAGGGTTATTTAACTGTAATGATTCGGCAGTGATAATATTTATGGATTTCTTACCTAAGTTATGAGTGGTTCAATTCAAAATTTTTCTTATAACCTTAGCCCAACAACAGGAAACTTAAACTTTAATACCTTCTGGATAGATTTTTCTCATTCTCTGGCAGCTTGTCAAGTTACTTAAACTGTTTTATCAGTTCTATTGAACCTTCTCGATACCATCAAACAAAATACTATTCTCAAAACTATGAAAAGGAGATAACGGATTCAATTGTGTCTTCAACAAGCTTAGAATGGAATTGGCTTAATGTGAATAACTCTAGCGCTGCATACGGTAAAATAAATGCTTTCGCCGTAGGCGATAAATTATTGTAGAAGAACAGTCATCACATTGATTTTTACCGCGTAGCGGTTAGACAATTGCAACCCTGTTTAACCTCTACGAGGTAGATGAATCATTTCTAAAACCTCCAGCTACAAAAGTTTAAGCCCTACGGGCTATATATTAACAATTATTTAAGTGATTTTGTAAGTACCCTCCCTGGCTTTTTAATTATAGCATATACGCTTGTCTTGCATTGAAATCCCTGATCAGGACGTTTAGTACCATTTGGATAGATTTTTTCTCATCTTCGGCATCTTGTCGAGTTGTTTGATCTGTTTTATCAGGTCGGCATCTATTAATGTCTGTTCCACCTTATCGGATTTATTACCGTTTACCTGGTAATATATAGAAACATCAAATATATTGGACGGTCTTTGCAGAACATCAGCAGGAGGCTGGATGTTTTTACTTTCATACCGGGTCAGCTGGGTATGAACAAGAGTAATAATGAACTGGCTCAAGACAAACAATATCCGGTAACTCCAGTACATGGCCGGTCATAATAGCATCCGAAGCACGGAAAGTTACCGGGGACAGGATCTGACGGACCTCACAAAGCAACTGGAGCTGTTCCATCCGCTCTGATGAAATGGAGGTACCAATTTGGCACCTCCAATTTTAAATAGTTAAATTTACAACAACATAAAGTAATGATAATGGCAAAACAAGACTCTCAGATAATGATCCCGGATGAAGTGATTATGGATAAGATATACCTTATCAGGGGCAAGAAGGTAATGTTAGACCGTGATTTGGCAGATCTATATGAAGTGGATACCAAGCAGTTAAAAAGATCAGTTAGAAGGAATATAGATCGTTTCCCTGAAGATTTTATGTTCGAACTGACAAAAGAAGAGCTTGCAGATTGGAGGTACCAATTTGGCACCTCAAGTAGTGAGACAATGGGTCTACGTGTTCCCCCGTTTGCATTTACAGAGCATGGAATTATCATGTTAGCAAGCGTATTAAATAGTGAAAGAGCAATCCGGGTTAATATACAATGAAAATATAAATAAGGAAAATAATACTTTCCTATATGATAATTCGTAACTAATCAGTGCCTAGAGTTTGTAGTGTTGCGGATCAGGGCGTTTAAGGAGATAACGGATTCAATTGTGTCTTCATCAAGCTTTAGAATGGAATTGGCTTAATGTGAATAACTCTAGCGCTGCATGCGGTAAAATAAATGCTTTCGCCGTAGGCGATAAATTATTGTAGAAGAACAGTCATCACATTGATTTTTACCGCGTAGCGGTTAGACAATTGCTTTGAAGAGAATGAGGGAAAACATCAAGAATTAAAGACATTTGGGGAAGAATATGTTTCTCATCTTCGGCATCTTGTCGAGTTGTTTGAACTGTTTTATCAGTTCGGCGTCTTTTAAGGTCTGTTCCACTTTATCGGACTTATTGCCATTTACGAGGTAACATCAAAGGATTAGGTGCTATGAGTATAGTAACTTTTCTATTTCAACTGAAATTCTTGCTACCCTATGAATCAAATAGTAGAGGCTCACAGGTATGTTGACAAAGGACATAAAAAAGGGAATGTTGTAATAACAGTGAAGTGAGAATATAAAAATGACGAACGCATAACAGCAACCCCTGCCTTGCCATTATTTATACGATTCCAGGCTCCTCTCCATTTATTTAATAACCACGAACCTTCCATGATAATAGCTTCCCTTGCCTAA
>JANYIW010000088.1 GCA_025358645.1 Bacteroidales bacterium | reverse complement strand
AAACCTCAATACACTTACGCAAAAAATATACTACCAGGTTGTTGCTATCGATAAACGATATAACAGCTCAGATTATTCTGCCATTCTTGAGCTTTCCCGTCCAGATACTATACGTCCCGCCCCGGCAATTATTACCCGGTTTAATATACAAAATGATAAGGTTACCATTCAGATGGAAGAGAGCCCGGCAAGCGACATTAACTTTTACGAATTGTACAGGATCGCTGAAAAAGATACTTCGTCAATAAAACTCATCACGTGGAAGGGAAATTTACCCGCAGCTTACGAAGATATTCCTTTAGGACAAGGAAATTATTTTTATTTAATTAAAACTTTCGATCTGGCAGGTAACAGCTCTGAATATGGCCGAATGGTGTATGTGCCGGTCACTACACAAAAGACAGTTAATCTTAAGGCAGAGCAAGGTAAGAATGGTAAAAGTATTATGGTTTCATGGGATATACCGGCTGGTTTTAAGCCGGCAAAAACCATTTTATATCGTAGTAAAGATACAGAACCAATTGGCATTTATATTATGTTAGAAGGTGCGGATCAATTGTTTGAGGATATGGATATTGAAATAAACACACCATATAATTACCGGATAAAGGTTTTTGGTACTAACAGTAATGCAATTGTAACTTCTCGAAATATAATTTTTACACCATCATCAAACTCAGTTTCAGAAATAAAACAAAATTGACATGAACCTGATATTGAAAACCCCTTATGGAGTGATATTATTTATTTTTATATTCTATATTTGTGTAAAGACACAAAAAACATTTGCAGTTAGCTCCGAAGAATTCTTTACCAAAGCTTTATATGGAAACGAATGGAACACTAAAGGTCCGATCCATAACCTGCTTCTTAACAAAACCTTCTCTCAGGACGACATCCCCCCAAATGCACCAACTGTTAATTTTCACTCAACAAGAGAATGTTATACTTCTTCTTTTAGTCTCATCCTAAGTCCTGGTTCTTCAGGCGCATTATATGATTGGGAATATGGAGAAGCCGTAAGTTTACTGGTAAATGTACCTCTTTTCAGGAGTGATTTCATAGATAGAATTGCCTCTCAGTTATATCTAGTTTCTGCAAATTACAATATTATTAGTGCAGTCAATAATACCAATTATTCTTTTATGGTGGGGCATCTGTCTTTATATGATGATCTGCCTAACAATAAACGTAATATAGCATACGAGTTAATGAGAGGGATTATCGATAATAATCCTGTTCTTACGTCCGCCGATATAAGATTCCTTTATACCCATTTCGTGACAATAGTATTAGCTCAAACAGATTTTCCTCCACCATATATTCGTGTTCCAGGAGTTGGTAATTGGAAAATTTTTGCAACTGCAAAAAGTGAATCAGAGGCTGTGGAATTTATTGCGAAGGATCACTTTGCTGAGCTACAATATACTACAAAAATTTACTTCAGGGCACGGGCAGTCAATACTGTAGGGCAATACAGTCCATGGTCAGCTGAAGTGGGAGTTGATATTCTCCCTGCTCCACCTACGGGTATTATTAATTCTTCTACAAAATCATGCCTACATAAAGCAACAGGAGAAATAACACTAAATGTAACAAGCCCTGTCAATACTTTAGGCTACACTTATTGGATCGTTAATTCTGGCACATGTAAAGATATACACGATACGCAAAAAAGTTTTCCCGGTTCTGTTTTATCACTCAATTCAATTGGTTATGGATCACATATTTTATGTCTTGATTACCAAGAACCTGTTCTGCAGAATTGTGCTGTAGAAAAAGAATTTTATATCGATGCTCTTCCTGAGCTCGATTTTAGTGTTACTCAAAAAGATGTATCCTGCCCGGGAGGTAATGATGGTGCAATAGCAGTTGATTTATCAAAATGGGCAGGAAGTTTCTCAATAACGGCCATTGGATCGACAGTTACTTCACTGCCTTGTTCCTTCGATAGGCTAACTCAAAATAGTTATTCCCTGACAGTAACAGACAATTGCATTACAGATTCAAGAAGCATACAAATCAGAGAGCCAGAACAGGTTATAATTAATTCTGTAACTCCCAGGAAGCCCACATGCATAACAAATCCCAACGGAGGTTTTGCAATAAGTGTTTCGGGTGGAACAAATGGAATATACGATTACCGGATAAAAAATTCTTCAGAAGCCATTGTATGTTCTGGAGATGCTAAAGGTCCGATCTGGTCTTATTATTCACTTCAAGGAGGAAGCTATACAATTAACGTGCGTGATCATGCACATCCTGATTGCGAATGGGTATCAACATCGGCGCAGGTATTGGAGCCGGCTACGCCATTAAGCCTTGAATCTAACGGCATCACTGATGTCAAATGCTTTGGTGAGAGTAATGGTGAGATAAAAGTAACTGCAAGCGGTGGTACACGTTCATATTTGTTTAATATTGATAATGGGATCTTTAATAGTGATCCGACTTTTAATTCACTGGCTGTTGGTATTTATAATGTCAAGGTTCGCAATAATGACCAAACCTGCAATGATGTAGCATCTGTCGATGTTGCTGTTGGGACTAACCCAAAAATAGATATTTCGTTAATCCCGGCAGATGTTAAGTGTTTCGGAAATGGAGACGGGCAGATCAGTACTGTAGTCAACGGAGGTACTTCGGGTTATAGCTATAGCTGGGAAAAAAGAGAGAGTGTAGTATGGGATATTTATTCTTCTATTGATGCTTCTCCGACTGATTTGGACCCGGGTGAATACCGCCTGAAGGTTACGGATTCCAAAAACTGTTTCGCATATAAAAGTGCAATAATAATTGAACCTTCGCCTCTCACAATTACGAGCATTGTTCCAAACGATGTTAATTGCTATGGTGAAACGGGCGGTATAGCTATTAACGTCGAGGGTGGTAATGGAGGATACAATTTTTCATACTATGAAAATAGTGGTGATTCTTATGAGAATTTACCCTCAGAATTTCCATTGCCGGCCGGAACTTACAAACTGAAAGTTACGGATTCA
>JANYIW010000069.1 GCA_025358645.1 Bacteroidales bacterium | reverse complement strand
CATGGTAATTAGGTGGTTATGGGGTGGTGGGGGCAGAAGTGGCGATTCGAAGGTGAGTTGCTTACTTAAAAATAGTTTACGCGAATCGCCACTTCTGCCCCCACCACCCCATAACCACCTAATTACCATGTCATTCCGAGCGAAGCGAGGAATCTCCACTAGTCATTACAGGTCTTTGTAAATAACTTAATATTTGACTCTTAAAATAATGTCATATTGTTTGGTGTGCATATTTTTATATCGAGGGATCTCCACTAGTCGATACATCTAATTTATAATTTTATATTTCTTCAGTATCTGCGACGTTGTCATCATAAAATCCATGTACTGGGCACGATGATAAGGCAGCTTATTTTCTGAATTCTTTTGTGACAACTTTCCTCTGAAACTTTCAATCGTTTTATAACCCTTGGAATCCATCCATTTTCCTATCTCCCTGATCATCGAACTAACAACCTCAATCTGGTTTAAATATACTGTGCTTACAATCTGAACACAGTCAGCTCCGGCCAGAACCATTTTTATTACATCTGAACCATTCATAATACCTGTGTTTGCACATACTGAAGCATTGGTATTTCCAAACAGCAAACCTGCAAAACGCAATGGTAATCTATTATCTTCACTGTTACTGAGACTATACGGGAAATGATGTTCTTCCGTATGGATATCAATATCCGGCTGAAAGAGACGGTTAAATAGAACGAATGCATCTGCTCCGGCATTTCCCAGGTCGGAAATATGGTTCAGAGGATATGTATGGAATGGACTGATTTTTACTGAAACCGGAATACTTACAGCCGACTTGACATCTCTAAGGATTTGAACCTGTTTCTTCTCTATATCTTCGCTTCCATTATCAACTTTTTCAGGGATGGAATAAAAATTAAGTTCCAGTCCGTTTACACCTGTCTCTTCAATTTTTTTGGCATATTCAACCCAGTTTTCATCAAGAACTGCATTGATACTGGCAAACACAGGTATGGAGATTGAATCTTTTGCCTTCTTTAATGCTATCAGATGTTCCATTATATCCGGAGTTCCTGATATCGATAAGGGATAAAGATTAATCATTTCAGCGTTACGTTCCGAATATTCTGTTTTCCGCTCAAAAAGTTCCAAATTCTCAAGTTGGATCTGTTCTTCAAAAAGTGATTTGTAAACAATTGCAGCAGCACCTGCTTTCTCAATTCTTTTAAGATTATCAATATCAGTAACAATATTGCTTGCACCGATTATTATGGGATTCTTTAGTTCAATCCCCATATAACGAGTTTTTAAATCTGCCATGTTCTTAAGGTTAAGGGTTTTATAAGTTTATAAATATTTAAAAATCATGCATATTGGTTTTATTGGTACAACTTTCTTTAATCTTAAACAACATAAAATGAAAAAGGTTTTCTTAATCTGAAAAGATGTTTTTTAATATGTGAATGTTACCGTGTAATTCATAAATTTACCACGCGTTTACTTTAAAATAACTTTACTGAATAAATATGAAAAGATTGGCTTTCTTATTATTACTACTGGTTTCTTTTATTAAGATTCAGGGGCAGAATGACAAAATGAATTTATTCATCAATAATCTGATGAATAAAATGACAGTTGAGGAAAAAATCGGACAGCTCAACCTTACTACCGCGGGTGGATTTGTTACCGGCTCAGCCGTTAATCAACAAACTCAAAAAAAACTACAGTCGGGTCAGATTGGGGGTATGTTAAATGGTTTCTCCGTGGCTTCCATGAGAGCTTACCAGGATATAGCTATAAAGGAATCTCCAAACCATATTCCCATTCTGTTTGGAATGGATGTTATCCATGGATACCGGACTATTTTTCCTATACCATTGGCTATGAGTTGTATGTGGGATCTATCGCTAACTGAAAAAAGTGCGCGCATTGCTGCTCAGGAGGCAACTGCCAATGGGATTGCCTGGACTTATTCCCCAATGGTGGATATTGCACGCGACCCGCGCTGGGGCAGAATAGCCGAAGGAGCTGGTGAGGATCCCTGGCTTGGTTCACAGATTGCAGCGGCTTTTGTTAAAGGATATCAGGGAAATGATCTATCCCTCAACAATACAATGATGGCTTGCGTGAAACATTTTGCATTATATGGAGCAGCAGAGGCAGGACGTGATTATAATACCGTTGACATGAGCAGGCTTACCATGTATAATGAATATCTCCCGCCTTATAAAGCGGCTTTTGAAGCGGGAGCAGGGAGCGCAATGACCTCGTTCAACATTATTGACGGCATTCCGGCTACAGGCAATCACTGGCTGCTCACTGAACTGTTGAGGAACCAATGGGGTTTCAAAGGATTCGTGGTAACAGATTATACGGCTACCAACGAAATGATTAATCATGGCATGGGTGACCTCCAGTCAGTTTCTGTTCTGGCTCTGAAAGCAGGAACGGATATGGATATGGTGGGTGAGGGTTTCCTTACAACATTGAAAAAATCACTAGATGAAAACAAGGTAAGTCTGAGAGATATTGATCTGGCTTGCAGACGGGTACTCGAAGCAAAATATAAGTTGGGTTTGTTCGATGATCCTTATCGGTATATGAATGAAGAACGGGCCAAAACTGATATTATGACACCTGAAAACATTAAGAGTGCAAGAGAGATTGCAGAACGTTCTATAGTGCTTCTTAAAAATGATAAACTGATACTTCCTCTGAAAAAATCCGGAACAATTGCTGTAATCGGTCCTCTTGCCAACAACAAAGGCGATATGCTTGGTACATGGGCAATGGGCGGAGACCAGAGTAATGTATCCTCAATAGTTGATGGTTTGAAAAAGATGGGAGGAATGGCTGTCAATATATTGTACGCCAAGGGTTCAGAATTCACAGATAATCCTCAGTTGGCCAAAAGCATTAATGCCTTTGCCAGACCAGAGCAAATGAAGCAGGCAGAACCTGTAATATCACCCGGGCAATTACTTAAGGAAGCTTTGCAAACGGCAGACAAAGCTGACGTAATAGTGGCTGTACTCGGAGAACCTTCTGCATGGTCAGGTGAAGCTTCAAGCCTTTCCGATATCGGACTCCAAAGAGTGCAGCAGAACCTTCTTAAAGCTCTTCTGAAAATAGGAAAACCTGTAGTTCTGGTGCTCATTAATGGCCGTCCAATGACCTTAGGATGGGAAAACGAAAATGTAAGTGCAATTCTGGAGGCATGGGCAGGTGGTACCGAAGCAGGGAATGCCGTGGCGAATGTATTATTCGGTAATTATAATCCTTCAGGAAAATTAACCACCACCTTTCCTTTAAATGTCGGACAAATACCTATTTACTATAATCACAAAAATACTGGCCGACCTTATGATCCCAAAAATAAATTTACTTCAAAATACCTCGATATCCCTAATGAACCTGTATACCCGTTTGGTTATGGAATGAGTTATAGCAATTTCGACTACAGTGATATCAGGCTGAGTAAAACACAGCTTCAGGGTGATGAAAAGCTTACTGCTTCAATTACACTTACCAATTCAGGTAAATTCGCTGGAGAAGAAGTGGTTCAGTTATATATACAGGATATTGAAGCCTCAGTTTCTCGTCCGGTAAAAGAGTTGAAAAACTTTAAAAAAGTTTTACTTCAACCTGGCGAGAAAAAAGAGGTCAGCATAGACATTACGACAAATGACCTGATGTTTTATAACAGTGATTTGAAATATGACTGGGAAGCTGGTGAATTTATTATTTATATGGGAACCAACTCAAGAGACGTAAAAGCAGCTGAGGTGAACTGGACCAAGTGAACCCATAAGTAAGAACTTATAGATTCGTAATATCTGTTATTGAATAATTCCTTTAAAGGATTGGCTTACCTTCCTCCATTAATACATTATAAACATATCCATATCCAAAATCTTTATCAAGTACAATTTTTCCTTCGAAAGTAACTGTTTCACCAACAGAGACTTGCTTATCTGTAGTAATAGTAAGATCAAAGCTCCCCCCGAACTCTGAACCATCCTGAATATGTATCCAGTTTTTTCCCATTATTGCAGGATTATATTTAGTAACCTGACCCTTTACCATTATAGTTTTACCCGAATAGTTTTTTTTATTTGCCAACAGGTCTGAGATTTTTATGCAATCCTTGCAAGGTTCAATAGTTATATTTATTTTCTCCAATTCAACCTTTGAACTGGCGTTTTGACTATTCATATTCTGATTCTTCTCGTTTTTACTAAAAGAATTTTTGACTAATGGCCCTGAACCAGGTCCCTTGCAGGAAATAAATATCACAAGTGCTATAATTGAAAAGGTTAGCTTCTTCATATTGTTTTATTGTTTAAGATTAGTTTCTAACCGAATACTGATTTGTAAGTATTCCGTTTGGAAAGTTGTTTGATTAATAAATGCAAATTTAGCAAAAAATACCAGAGAGATGCTCCCAAAAGAGGTAAGGCTATGTAGAATGTGTGAATAATGAAACTTATTTCCAAAATTTTACAACATCTGCCATAATAAATGATTGTAACATTGTGGGATTTATATTTTCAATTAAGCTTTTAGGTTTTCACATAACCTAATATACACCTCGTCCTTTGAAGCTATATATTAAATACATGGTTAGCGCACGTTGCAAAATGATGGTGAAAGAAGAGTTAACGAAACTTGGACTTCACTTCATTCCTGTCGAAATGGGAGTTGTAGATATTATGGAAAATATCACACCGGATCAGCGTGAGCAAATAAGTGTAGCCTTGTTTAAATCAGGTCTGGAACTGATGAATGACAGGAAAGCAGTACTCATCGAAAAAATAAAAAATATTATTATTGAAATGATTCATTATACTGATGAAACGCCAAAGATGAATTTTTCTGATTACTTAAGCGGAAAATTAGGTTATGATTATACTTACCTGGCAAATTTATTCTCAGATGTACAAGGTATAACTATAGAGAAATTCATAATTACTCATAAAATTGAAAGGGTAAAAGAACTAATCATTTATGATGAACTCAGTCTAAAAGAGATTGCCTGGAACATGCACTATTGCAGTGTCTCGCATTTATCCAATCAATTTAAAATGATTACGGGATTCTCACCTACGCATTTTAAGAATTTAAAAAGTAAAAGACGCAGCCCAATTGAAGACATTGGAATTCCGGAAAATCTGAATTAAAGAAAAACAGTTTTTATAATAAAGTTATGAATATGAATGGGGCAATAATGAACATCAAAACTATCAAGAGTGATAAGTTTAAATACATCGACTTGAGTTATTTAAATCATTGTACAAGATCTAATTCAGAATTGATGATGGAAATGATTCAACTTTATCTTGAACAGACCCCGCCATTAATAAGTAAATTAAAGCAAAGTCTGCAGGATAAAGATTGGGATTCATTACAGACAGCAGCCCATAAAATGATACCTTCATTTCTGATCATGGGAATAGGTAAAGACTTTGAAACCATGGCAAGAAAGATTCAGGAATATTCGCGTACAGAACAACATCTTGATGAATTACCTGAATTTGTTTTGCAGCTTGATAAAGTTTGCTCTCAAGCCTGCGGAGAATTAAAAGAAGAATATAATTTGTTTAGAAAAACCACATGATGAACAACGAAATCAAACCTCTGTTTTTTCTTGTCGATGACGATGCCTTGTTCTTAAAGAGCTTAGAAATTGACTTTGCACAAAATACTGAATCTAACATTATGACTTTCGCGACAGGAGAGCTTTGTCTTGAAAATATTTCTCAAAACCCTGATGTAATAATTTTAGATTATTATCTCAATAGTATTGATATAAATGCCATAAATGGTATAGAAACTCTGGATAGAATAAAAGCATCCAATCCCCTGATCCCGGTTATTATCCTCTCATCCCAGGATAAAATTGATGTGGCCGTAAAATGTATGAAGCATAATGCTTTTGATTATGTTGTTAAAAGTGAAACTGCCTTCATTAGATTAAAGAAGATTATATCCACCATTTTTCAAACTCAGAAGACTGAAAAGGCCTTGAATTGGTACATGGAGAACATGTAATGCCATAAATGTGGGAATGATGCATCTCATTACTTTAATTATATAACACCTGCCGGGAATAAAGGCCTCACCTTTGTTTAGTGAAAATATTTTCACAGTTTAAAATCAAAAAAAATGAAAACAAGTAAATTACTAACAACCCTTGCAATAGTTTCTATAGTATCGGTTGTTTTAATTGCCGGGTGCAAAAAAGATAAAACTGAACCTGGAAATCCAATTGTAATTCCTATTCAAACCAAGGTGATGGCTACAGTGCCACTTGCCGGAGCATCCAACTTTGCGATTCTTGCCGGGTCGAAAATTTCCAACGTTCCAACATCTGCCGTTACCGGAGATATAGGATTGAGTCCGGCTGCCGGATCATTCATTACCGGTTTTGGTTTGACCGAAGTAACCGGAACAATATATACAGTTGGAGGAACTTTCCCCGCAGGTTCGGTGCCTGATGCTACCAGACTCACTACTGCCAAGGGTGACCTTACAACGGCTTATAATGATGCTGCCGCGCGAACAAGCACAGAAATAGTTACATTATCGGGAAATATAGGAGGACTTACACTTACCCCCGGGCTTTATAAGTCAACTTCCTCTCTGGCCATATCATCAGGCGATCTCACCTTCGATGCAAAGGGAAATGCAAGTGCAGTATTCATTATACAGATAGCATCCGCACTTACCACCACATCTGGACGCAAAGTTATCCTCAGCGGAGGAGCATTGGCTTCCAACATCTTCTGGCAGGTAGGCAGTTCTGCAACTTTTGGCACTACTTCTGTTTTTAAAGGAACGGTGTTAGCAATGGAATCCATTACTTTAAATACAGGAGCAACACTTGACGGCAGAGCATTAGCAAGAACCGCCGGAGTTACTCTGGCAGGCAATACCATTGT
>JANYIW010000066.1 GCA_025358645.1 Bacteroidales bacterium | reverse complement strand
GGATTGTAACTTATACATAATAGTTCAAAAATAGAAAGTTTTTTAATATTTGTCATACATCTTATAAAAAACAACATTTTCCCATTATTAATTGATAATATTGTAATCATAAATTCAATTAAAAAATTGACAATACGTAATCCTTATATTTACAACAACATAGATTATTTTTCAAATGAATGTGATTCTGATTGCTGACAGTGGATCTACAAAGACCGAATGGAAAATAATAAAAGATGGCATTCCCAAAAAGTCATTTTTCTCTTCCGGAATTAATCCCTATTTTCTATCGGTTGAAGAAATTTATACCCTCCTGAAAAAAGAACTCAATGAGATATCGGGTTACACCTTTAAGAAGATATATTATTATGGGACAGGGTGCAACAGTGATTCGAGAATCAATGCAGTAAGGGAAGTCCTTAACCGGGTTTTTTCCACAGTTGAAATATTTACAGGCAGCGATCTGCTCGGAGCTGCCCGGTCGCTTTGTCAGAATGACCCCGGAATTGCCTGTATTATGGGTACTGGCTCCAATTCATGTTTTTATAATGGATCTGTTATCATATCAAATGTATCTCCTTTGGGCTATATACTTGGTGATGAAGGCGGTGGAGCTGTAATTGGAAGAAAACTGGTTTCAGGTGTTTTGAAAAAACAGTTTCCCAAAGAGGTCAATGACAGGTTTTTTAAAACTTATAAATTAACTCCTGCTGAAATTCTGGAAAATGTATATATGAAACCTTTCCCAAATAGGTTTCTTGGTCAATTTGTAAAATTTATTTCATCAAATATAGATATCCCCGAATTACAGGATATTATCACATCAAGTTGCGATGATTTTATAAGGAGAAACGTGCTCCAGTATCCTGAAGCAAAAATTTTGCCTGTACATTTTACAGGAAGTATTGCCTACTATTTCAGACCTTTCCTTGAAAACCTGCTAATCAGGAATAATCTTAAAATAGGGATAATTACCCTGTCTCCTATGGAGAACCTTATTAAATATCATTTAACGAAAATCTAACCAAAACAAAATGACCGGATCAGATAATATAAAACAGAATATAAGTATCACCGAATCATCTTCAAATTTTGATAATCTCGAAAAGATGTCGGTCAATGAGCTTCTTACAAACATAAACCAGGAAGACTCAAAGGTTCATTTAGCTGTCAAAGAAGCGATTCCGCAGATTGAGCATCTAATAACCATGATAGTTAAAAGGATGAAGAAAGGTGGACGGATTTTCTACCTGGGTGCAGGTACAAGCGGAAGGCTTGGGGTTCTTGATGCGTCTGAAGTCCCTCCTACTTTCGGTGTTCCCGACAGCCTTGTTATCGGCCTTATAGCAGGAGGTGAAGTAGCTCTTCGCAAAGCAGTTGAGTCAGCTGAAGATGATACGAATAAAGCGTGGAAAGAGCTTGAAATTTTTAATATCAACACACACGATACAGTAATTGGTATTGCAGCTTCAGGAATTACTCCGTATGTGATCGGAGGGATTATGAAAGCAAGGGAAAAAGGTATTCTTACGGGATGTATTACATGCAACACCGATAGTAAAATTGTTGAAGTAACCGAGTTTCCGATCGTAGTTGTTGTGGGTCCTGAATTTGTCACCGGAAGCACAAGACTTAAGGCAGGTACTGCACAAAAAATGGTACTTAACATGATTACTACAACTGTAATGATTAAACTTGGAAGGGTAAAAGGGAATAAGATGGTTAATATGCAGCTTACAAATAAGAAACTGATTGAACGGGGAACACGGATGATTGTCGATGAATTAAATATCCAGCGGGAAGCTGCCAGGATATTATTGATTCAGCATGGTTCTGTAAAGAAGGCTCTTGAATTTTACAATGAACATTACAAGTAATATTAAAAAATACTCAGGTTATATGGACGATATCTTCAGTAAAATCGGAACCGGGCTCACCTTAAGTCAGAAAATTGAGCGCAAAGTTGAAGAGGCGATCCGTCAGAAAAAGCTACTGCCCGGCATGAAATTGCCGTCAGAAAAAGAGTTATGTGCTCAGTTTGCAGTCAGCCGCACTGCTATCAGGGAAGCCCTTCGCAGGC
>JANYIW010000053.1 GCA_025358645.1 Bacteroidales bacterium | reverse complement strand
CCATCCTCATTTGCCAGTACCCCATACTGCGTACCTGAAGGAAGATGTATAGCAACAATAGAAGCTCCCGGAAGGGCTTCATTCTTTTCGTCAACAACCCGACCCTTAAGACCGGATGTTGTGACCTGGCCGAAAGCATTTGACACAATTGCCACCACCAGCAGAATAGTCAGACTTAAATTCAATAAAAGTTTTTTCATATACATGAAATTAGGATTAAGGATTAATAAGTTTTCAATAAGGTTATAGTAATTACTTGAAGAACAGGTTAAACCAGAGTTAAAAAAACATTAAATCCGGTCGAACAATTTACATCTCTTTAAATGAACCCTGTCAATTAATAAAAGATTAGTTTTTAACAAATTATGAGCGCAGCCTGTTGATATCTTTTTGTGCTATTTCATGTAGTATTTTACTTGTTGCTCCGGTATTTTTATTAATATAATCAATTGCTGTTTTTGCAGATTTTAAGTAAAAGTGTTCATCTGTTAACCATTCATCAAGTATATCTGAAAATTTCCCAAATGAATCGAAAGTCATTGCCCCATTCTCATTAATTAAATCAATGGCCTCCCTGAATTTTTTATATTCAGGACCAATCATAACCGGTATTCCCCAACAAGCCGGTTCAAGAATATTATGGATCCCCTTTCCGAATCCTCCTCCGATTTCGGCAAGATATGCATACCTGTAAGCTGAAGAGAGCATCCCGATATTATCAATAATAAGTACACGTGAATCAGCAGAAGCTTCAGTATACTCCGAGAATCTTACACACTTCACTTTAAAGAGCTTTTCAAGTCTTTCAATATTTAACTTATCAATTTCATGTGGTGCGAAGACCCATTTCATCCTGAGTGGGAATGTGTTGATATACTCAGCGATTATCTCCTCATCCGGTCTCCAGCTGCTTCCTGCCAAAAAAAGTTTTTCACTCCCCCTGAATTGCTCAATCTGGGGAATATCCCTGGCTGTGCCTGCAATCTGAATTACTCTGTCGAACCTTGTATCGCCGGCCAGAAAAACCTTTTCAATCCCGATACCTGAAAGAAGGTCGAGAGACTTTTGATCCTGCACAAATATTTTTTCAAATTTTCTTAACATACCTCTGAAAAAAGACCCATACCATTTAAAAAAGTGCTGCCCGGGACGAAATATTCCTGAAATAAGATATAAGGGTATATTATTCCTGTAAAGGGCTGATATATAGTTATTCCAAAATTCATATTTTACAAATATTACAAATTCGGGATTAACAATATCTATGAATTTTGCAGCATTACCAGGTGTGTCCGAAGGCAGATAGCTGATACAATCAGCATTGCTGTAATTCTTTCTTATTTCATATCCTGATGGAGAAAAAAAAGTCAGGACAATTTTAAATGCCGGCATCTCCTTTTTTATTGCTTCAATTACCGGTCTTCCCTGCTCAAATTCCCCAAGTGATGCACAATGCATCCAAATTACCCTGTCGCCCGGCTTTAACTTACCTGAAATCTTTTCACCCCACTTTTTTCTTCCACTTACCCATAAAAATGCTCTTGAATTAAATGGCGCTATAAGATGTGCAAGAGCTGAGAAGATAATTATTCCAACGTTGTAAAGTACTTTCATAAATGCCGGTTTCGAAGGGGTAAAGGTAATAAAAACGGTGTAAAGGCCCCCCTACCGTTAAATGAGGCAACGCTTATCAATGATCTGGCTTGGATAGTAAGATTGCTTCAGTTTCCGGGAATGTCAAATTAACTCCTATTTTTGTACAATTATTCCTTTCCCTATGGTAAGACTTATTGCATTGATTATTTCAATTGTTTTGCAGATCATTGCTGCATCAATTGCACTGGGATTCATTAAACTTACCAAATACCGGCTTTCGTGGATATTGCTCTCCCTCTCATTTGCATTCATGGCTGCCCGTAATATTATCCAGCTTTTTGAACGTTTCAGGGGAACACCTTCTTATACATGGCAGATGATAGACGAATGGATAGGAGTTCTTATTGCTGTCATGATAATTGGAGGAGTTATTCTTATCCGCGAATTGTTTTACTCGCTCAAACGTGCTGATACAGACCGGGTACGTTCTGAAAAGAGGGTAATAAATGCTATAATAAACACTGAAGAAAATGAGAGAAAAAGGTTTGCAAAAGATCTGCACGACGGACTGGGACCCATACTTTCTACTGTAAAAATGTCTCTTTCGGCTCTGACAGACAGGATCAAAGATTCATCCGGATCGTTGATCCTCAGTAATACCAATCATCTCGTAAATGAAGCTATCAGCACGATTAAAGACATCTCAAATAACCTGAGTCCCCATGTATTGTCAAATTTTGGACTTGCCAGCGCTATAAGTGCGTTTACCACTAAAATCAATCAGACCAAAGCCGTTGAAATTGATTTCAAGTCGAATATGGAAAGTCAGAGGCTTGCGAATGACAAGGAAGTAGTAGTGTATCGCGCTGTTTGTGAGCTTATTAATAATTCAATTCTTCATTCCGGAGCATCCAGGATTGAGATAGAATTAAACAAAGACGAGAAATTTGTTACCTTGCAGTTTTATGATAACGGACGTGGTTTTGATACATCTTCATTAAGCAAGGAAGATAGAAAAGGTATGGGATTATCAAATATAGAGACCCGGGTAAAGACCGTTGAAGGTGTATTTATCCTGGAAAGTATCCCCGGAAAAGGAACAAGCGCTCTTATCAAATTGGTTGAATGATTCTAAAATTAACCCGGATTTGGTCCAAATGGAAAAACTACGCATAATTATTGTAGACGATCACCAGCTCTTTCGCAACGGATTAAAAATACTTCTTAATGCGTTTCCCGAATTTGAAGTGATTGCTGAAGCCTCTAACGGAGAAGAATTTCTTAAAATTCTAAAAAACACGGAAGCCGATGTTGCCCTGATGGATATTAATATGCCTGAAATGGACGGAATTGAAGCAACCAGAAAGGGTCTGAAAATTTGTCCTGGAATTGATATTATAGCTCTCTCAATGTATGGAGAAGAAGAGTATTATAATAAGATGGTTGATGCCGGAGCCAAAGGGTTTCTGCTAAAAGATTCCGATATCTCTGAAGTCAAAGAAGCAATACTTACTATACGAAAAGGTGGTAATTATTTCTCACAGGAGTTGCTTTATCATGTCATTCAGAAGATCAAATACCGGGAACAGGAAAGCAAGTCAGCTAACCTTTCGAAAAGAGAGAAAGAAATATTGTTTAAAATATGTGAAGGATTCTCTAACCATGAGATAGCTGATACTCTTTTTATAAGTAAAAGAACCGTAGATAAACACAGAGCAAACCTTCTCGGAAAAACAAACTCGAAAAATACTGCGAGTCTTATCTTGTTTGCCATAAGAAACAAGCTTATCGAGATATAGCGGAAAAAGTTTGGAGTGTCTAAAGTTTGAAGCGCCTAAAGTTTGAAGAAAATAATCTTCTGTATAATAATTAAAACTCTAAGTACCCCAGGCACTTTAGGCACTTTTTTATAATTTTAAATTAATTTATCCTCAAATTATGGCCGAATCACATATACTGGGTCAGAAAGGAGAAGATCTGGCAGCAGATCATCTTAAAAATGCGGGTTATAAAATACTCTCCCGCAACTGGAAATGGGGGAAAAACGAAATTGATATCATAGCTGAGAACCATGATTTCATAGTTTTTGCTGAGGTAAAAACCCGGAATGACGACTTTCAGATGCATCCTGTCACCGCTGTAACAAAAGATAAACAGAAATCAATAATTTGGGCAGCTAATGGCTATCTGCAAAAATTCGGTGTTGATAAGGAGAGCCGGTTTGACATAATTACTGTCATTAAGTCTGTAGATTCTTATGAGATTGACCATATAGAGGGAGCATTTTATCCGACTCTGAGGTAATAAGAGGCACTCTAGGCACTTTAGGCACTTTAGGCACTTAAGGCACTTAAAACTTATAAATAATGGATATCATAATATTGAGAGAATATTGTATTTCTAAAAAAGGTGCAACCGAAAGCTTCCCTTTTGGAGAAAGATATCCCACAGTGACACCCGGTTACCACATGAATAAGAAACACTGGAATACAGTATTACTCGATGGATCTGTTCCTGATAAAGAGGTCTTCTCCTGGATCGATCATTCTTATAACCTGATTAAATGAACAAACGAACAATAGAACAATCGAAGTCAGAAGTCAGAAATCAGAACCAGTTACTCCTTAGATAACTTCTGCATTCAAATTTCGTTTGTTCAAATGTTCTTACTTCAAAAATATTTCCCAGATTATTGATTGGGATAAAATATTACGGTGCTCTGCACCTTAGGTTCTGCTTCTCAATTGTATTTCTTTCGAGAGATGGATCGCATTATCTCCACCGCCTTTATAACTGAAGAAGATCAAAAAAGGGGATTAATTTTTAATATAAACTAATTTTAGCTTTAAAGAAATTTCCGGACACAATAATTGACACTAAAATTAATCAAGGCAGTAGTCAGGTATAAATTAGTCACGTAGACTTTTGAATATGCTATGAAGTTGCATTAATTTGATAGCCCGAAGTTCAATGTTATCTGCGATGGTTTTTATTGTCTTAAATAGGTTTTCAGAGTACTTAATCCATCCTAAAAAGATTTCACCTTGTTCAATATCAGTTGTATCAAATAATAATTCTATTCTCTCATCGTTCAGATGAGCTATTGCTCTCCAGACATATTTTGGAAGGCTTTTTGTAAGAAGTTTTAATTTTTCTTCTCCAGGGAGTTCTGAATTTAAAACTTCTTCCTTAAGGTTATTACTACTTGCCAGGAATATTTCCCATTCAATTTCAGCTATTCCAAGATGTAGATGATCATCAATAATATCAAACAATTCATCAAGTTTAAATATTACTTTTAAGATTGATTCGAATGGGATTCTGAGCTTGTTATACAGTGGCACTAATAATATTGTGGGATTGGAAGTTATTCTTCCTAGCTCACCATGCGAGTCAGGCCATGAAGTCGATAATTTAGTTCCATCAGGAAGAAACTCCATTCTAGCAAAAGGGCCAACCTGGTCATCATGTGCATATATCTTGTTAATTCTTGAACTCAAAAGATGAAATCTACTTCCGGGGAAACTGGTTTTTTCACCGGCCAACCGATATCCGGAAATTGTCACTGCGTGTCTCCCAATTGGGAGAGGATGTTCATCTACTTCTTCTACAAGCTCAAATCCTAATATCAAAGGTATTCCTGCTTTCTGATACGCATATACTGAGGCCTTTATAATGTGAGCCTCTGAAGCAGATATAAGATAAGGTTCTAGTCCAACATCCCGTATAGCTTGAGCCATTTGTTCTTCAGATAGCCCCTTATTTGGGAAATGACGATTTGACAAAGGAAAATACTTAACAGCTGCCTTTGTAATTTCCACTGGTGTTGGCACTGAGTGTTGAAAAAGATATGCAGTAGCTTGAAATGCTGTCCATATAGCAGTTGAAGCACAAGCAGCAACGATACTATCCTGCTCCTGATATGCCAGTGACTTCACAAACAATTTCACACCAAAAAGATTCACATGGTATTCATGCCTGAATGGATAATCTCTACCTCCGCTTAAAGGATATGTCTTTAGGCAGGTCCTACCAATGAATGTTAGTGGAATAGGTTTTACTACGATAAATCCGAGATAAGCATTATTTAACGACTCATTATCGTTATGAGGATTTTGAGACGTGAGTAATTTCTTAAAATCGTCATCTGTAAAAGGAATGCTAAAGAAATGTAATCTGATGCAAAACCGATCATACTCTTTAAAGCATTTTACGTAATAAGCCGAGAAATCCTCCAGATAGTCATGATCAACATAAGGAGCCTCTACAAGAATAGTCTTGGCGTCCAGCACCTTAAAGTATTCCTCAAAATAAGTAAGATGAATCTTGGTACTTAGATTCTGAGCCGGGGTTTTTGAATACTTCTGAAAAAGAGCCTTTAGATTTGATATTGAGTAGTCAACAATATGAAATTCTGCCATACTATTAAACCGTATACGGTTCTCTTATGGCTTTTTCATCTATAATTGACATTTTATCAATAATCCTTTCAACTTCAGATTTATTTTGAAAAACAGGCTTGAAAGCCTCTGATCCATGAGATTTAAGCCACTCTGCAAGAGCTTTAAGTTGATTCTCACCCAATGCTCCTTTTTCTTTGTCAGGGTTTTTTCTGCTCATTTGGAACTAATTTAATTTGATGTTTTCAGGAAGCGCAAAATTACTCAATTGTAGATATCAACCAAATATTTTAATAAAATTATAAAAAGGAATTGAATTCCAAATACATAATTTTATTTATTTTTTACCTCGCCATCAAAGTTTTAAACACATAATTTTAACATTTGTTCCTCATGTATTTCAGAAATTGTATTTTGAATCATGGTATCGGTGTAAATTTTCAGATTAAAAACTAAAAATAGAAACTTATGAATAAAGCAGATGAAAAGGAAGAGCTCACGCTACAGACTGTCCCCAAAGCTGTGAATTATCTAATAAATGAGATTGCAGAAATGCGTGTTTTGCTTGAACATGTTGAATCACAACTTGGACTCGGTGTCGACAAACACCGCCCTATCGTAATTGAAGATGCATGCCGAATATTAAAACAAACCAAAAATGGGCTCAATAAAATGATCCGAAATCGGTCTGTTCCTCATTATTTAAAAGGGAAAACGGTCTATTTCTTTGAAGATGAACTGGTGAAGTGGGTAGAAAAAGACCCCGTTCAAACCTATCAGGATTTATATAGAATATCACATTAAATTTTCACAATATGAAAATCTCAAGACAAGAATTATATAATTTGGTTTGGGCTGAACCAATGATAACCGTTTGTAAAAGATTTGGTCTGACAGATAATGGTTTAAGAAAACAATGCAAATCGATGGATATTCCTACTCCGCCAGTTGGATATTGGTCAAAATTAAAGCATGGTAAGAAAACAGAAATTATTCCGCTACCAAATGAATCTGCGAATAATAAACAAAGTACTGATCTTAATGAAAAAGAAATTACTTTACCTCCTCCGATGAGTAGGAATGCAATTCGTGAATCTGAAATCAGAGGTGGAGACACATCTATTTTTGTGGTTCCTGAAGTTCTATATGCTAAAGATCCAATAATTATCGACACCAAGGAAAAATTCAGGCATGAATCTGAAAATGATTATTTAAAGAAGAATCCTTTTAAAGTAAAAACAGGGCCCACTCTTAATATTTTAGTATCGGAGAAATCAATAGACAGATCGCTTTCTATTTTTGAAACTTTAATAAAGGCTTCATGGTTCAGAGGATGGGAAATAAAGGTTAAAGATAATCTTACATATGCAGTTATTAATTCAGAAGAGATCCATATTGATTTATCCGAAAGATTAAAACAAGTTTCCAACACTGAGGATACCTACTCAAAGTATATGAAGGTTTTCAGCGGGGAGCTGCATTTTAATATTTATTATGGTTACAGGGATAAAGATACTTTTAAAGATACTTCTCATACCAAATTGGAAGACAAGATAATTTCAATTATTGCCAATTTGGAAATTCGAGCTGAAAAAATTAAAGAAGAACGAATTGAATCTGAACGACAAAGAGTTATCCAGGAAAATGAAGAGCGTTTACGAGAAGAATTCAAGCAAAAGAAAAAAGCAGAAAAGAAAGAATTTAAATCCTTGTTTTTAATGGCAGAGCGATTGCATAAAACTCACATTTTGAGACAATACATTAGTACTTTTGAAGAATTTGTGAGCAAAAGTGGAGAGATGAATGAAGAGATTGCCACAAGAATTGAATGGGCAAAGGCAAAGGCAGACTGGCTTGATCCATTTGTTTCTAAAGAAGATCAGTATTTGGATTCTTATGATAAGAATGAGCTAATTCAACCTGATTGTCCAAAAAAGGACACATGGAATTATCCGAGCTACTCTGATTATCAAAATTCACCACAATATTCATTTTGGTCAAATCCATACCGAAAATGGAGGTAGTAGAAGAAATATTCGGGGTTGTAGGCGGGGAACGAGAATAAAAAAGCCGAGGTCACTCGGCTTGGCAATATAAAGCATAAATTACGTTTGGCGGGTGGAACGTATGCTCCTATTAGGGTTCTCTTTGTCCAATCCTGCGTGTCTGTTTTAGTCCACCCACGTTCCACACCGGCTTAGTTTTAGATACAATTTTCATTATTCTTGTCTTCATGTTTTTTCTATTTTTTTTAATGTTATTTAAAACAATACCCACGCTTTTTATAGCGTTAACTACCGAAACCAATATTTCTACTAATCTCGCCCAGGGTGGAAGCACATTCAGACTCACTAAAAGAACAAAGATATTAAGCAATCAACTATACTAAAGCAAATATAATAAAAAAAACAAGTAGTGCAACCCATTATCCTCTAAAAAACCCACAACCGAAATGTATGAACAACAGGATTAGTAAATTATGTTTTTGAATTTCAATTATTTACATAGTATAATTAAATCTTATATGAATAAGAAACACTGGAATACAGTATTACTTGATGGATCTGTTCCTGATAAAGAGGTCTTCTCCTGGATCGATCATTCTTATAACCTTATTGTCGGAAAAAGATAAAAAAACTTTCTAGCTTAGCGTTTTAATCTAAAT
>JANYIW010000050.1 GCA_025358645.1 Bacteroidales bacterium | reverse complement strand
GCCCTTGTTTATCACATCTAACGCACCACTTTCCTTCAGAGTAAAAAGCAGTGTTAATGCGCCAAAAACTATCAGTATGATCTTTAACATTACAACTACACCATTAAGACTCGATGCCAGCACCCATGTTGGTGGAGTTTTCCAGATAAACAGCGCTAATATTATTGTTATCCCTAACGCCACTGGCATAGCTTTTACAGCAGGCCAGCGTAAGCCTACCATGAGAATAAAAATAGTCACAAGTGGTATTGATGCAAGAAGCGCTAATATTCCTTCGGTCATATTAGTCAATGGTTCGTTAAACTTTAATATAAATGTTTGATTTTCAATAAAATAAATAAATAAAAATTAGTTTAAGTCCATGATAATCAGTATTTTAAAGGATTTACCAGAATCTTTGACAGCTATGATTACCAGGGAACATAAAACTTATATCCAGCTTATTATTAGAATGTTAGGCCAATTATCAAATATTAACCAGTAGCGAAAAGATTTCATCTTAGAAACTTTTTTACTGTTTTTATCCATTCGTGGTCGTATTAACTTCTTACAACTGGCTCGCTACGGCAAGCATAAAGAACAATGGTACAGAAAATAATTTGATTTCTTAACATTTAATAAGGAACTTGTTTTGTCCTCAGGCAGTGGGCGTTTTGCGATTGCTTTTGATCCAAGTTATATAAGCATGGCGGGCAAGAAAGCAGGGACACTACTGCCGGTAGGCAGGGGTATGTCCAGCCGTGAAAGACTAAATTTTGTAAGTGACAGATATTTAATAATTTAAAAATGGGGGGGGGTAAAATTAGGTTTTTAGAAAACCAAACATTATATTTGTTTTAAACCCGGCGCCAAAAAAATAGTAATTAGAGGCGCCCTTAATTTAATGGCCTGTTAAATAATGGGTTAAATTTTCTATAATCAGTACCATAATAATAAATTATATACGTATGAAAATAAAACTTTTTTTATCCTTAATCCTGGCAATTACTCTTATAATAGGATGCAGCCAGACCGGGTCCAAATCAAAAACATACACTCCTCCTTTCATTATCGATTCACATATGCATTACGAGGCCACAGATGCATGGGAAAAATCCTTTCTGGAAATCTATTCTGCTCATAACGCTATGGCTTGTCTCCTTATGGAGATGAACGATCTTGACAGGGGAATCGCATTTGCAAAGGCCCATCCTGAAAGGGTTATCCCTTATGCAGCAATAGATATCGACAGTCCGACTGTTGTTGAGGATATCCAAAAGGTTTTTGCTATGGGTTTCAAAGGTTTGGGTGAGCTATTTGCCCAGGGCCGGTGGGATTATAATGATTTCAAATACGATACAATCTGGGCCCTGGCTGAACAACTTGGTTTGGCTGTTGCACCTCATACGGGCAATCTGGCTACAGGGGTGATGGCTCATCTTCGTCCCTCATTCCTGGCCGATATAGCTGCGACGCATCCGAAACTCTTTATGCATGCTGCCCATTTCGGAAATCCCTGGTATGAAGAAGCTGCAGAGGCAACCCGACGGAATAAGAATCTCTATTTCGACCTCTCTGGTTCATCTCTTATAAAAAAAGAAAATGACCCCGGCTTCTGGGCCCAATGGCTCTGGTGGACAGATGCTATTGGTAAAGCCCATATGCCGAAGGATGCGGTACCTGCCTGGGAAAAGATCTTATTCGCCACCGACGAAGGCCCCGATGCACTTGATGAAAACATCCGCCGGTTTAACAAGGTACTCGATGCCTGCGGTGTTGATGAAGCCACAAGGGAAAAATGCTATGGTCTGACAATTGCAAAAATGCATGGGATTAAAGTTCCTGATGCAAAGTAATTCTGGAGAATTCAGTTAACAGAAGCTGAATTCTTTATTTGTTAATTGGTTATACTTATTACTGGTAAATTTTTTTATGACCAGGATATATGCAGGTGGTATTAAATGACACCTGTGAATAAAGTATATTTATCAGATTTGTGAATAATTCATATTTGATTGGTTATGAAAATTTGGAATTTTGGGATTATCGGCGCTGGACTTATTGCGGATTTTCATGCAAAAGCCATACAGAATATCAGGAACGCAAGGCTTATTGGCATTTGTGGTACTAACCAGGAAAAGGTAAAGAAATTAGCCGGAAAATATAACTGCAGGACATTTAACAGTTACAGTGAAATGCTCCGTTCCGATGAGATAGACATAATAACTATTGCGACTCCCAGCGGAGCTCACATGGAACCGGCGATTGAAGCTGCCCGGTTTGGAAAACATGTGATTTGTGAGAAACCTCTCGAAATCTCACTCGATCGGATTGACAGGATGATTGAAGCACATGATGCATCAGGTACAAAACTTGGCGGTATTTTTAATTATCGTTATAATGATACCCTGAAACATCTGAGATCGGCAGTTGATAACAGGCGATTCGGCACAATTACATTTGCTGCAATTTATGTACCATGGTGGAGGAGCGATGATTACTATAAAGGTAGCTGGCATGGAACAATGAAACTTGATGGTGGTGGCGCTCTCATCAACCAGGCAATACATATGATCGATATCCTTCAGCACCTGATGGGGCCTGTTGATTCATTACAGGCATATACTGCTACATTGGGCCATTCAATTGAGGTTGAGGATACTGCAGCAGCTGTTTTGAAATTTAAAAGTAATGCACTGGGCGTAATTTACGGTTCTACGGCATCATTTCCCGGTCAGTTTAGGAGAATCGAAATTACCGGGACAAAAGGAACGGTTATTCAGGTGGAAAATAGTTTTAAGGTTTGGCAATTTGCCGATCAGACAGAAAAAGATAAAGAGATTTTTGATAAGTTCAGTCAGATTGAAGGAGGCGGAGGGGTCTCCGATCCCGGAGCAATTCCATTTGAACCTCATGCAAGAAATATTGCTGCATTTATCGATTCAATTGAAACAGGAAATGAATTTGAGATCAATGGACATGAGGCAAGAAAAGCAGTCGAAATAGTCCTTGCTGTTTATAAGTCGGCCCGCGAAAAGAAACCTTATGTTTTCAATCATTTGTGATTCAACAGATCTTAAATAAATAAATTATATATAGATGAAAAGTAAAATGAAATGATCCCCTAAACTTTATACATACCCAATGAGGGATATATTTAAACAAGGGCTGTTTAAATGTATTTCAATAACAGCTTTTTTCTTTCTCTTAATAATTTCCCGGGGGTGTTCCGATAAAATGGGGAATGGAGCCCACACTAAACCTCCGAGAAATGGAAGAAAAGACAGATGCTTTAAAATGGAACGACGGCTTACCGAAACGCCGTCTTCAACTGCAGAAGGCTGAGGTTTTTGTTTCTTCAGAGTGAAAGGCAAACGCATCCAAAGCTTCAGTTCTTTCAGAACTCTGATAAGAAACCACGGGTATTGGCCAGGTAACTTTCCGCGGACCCTCGGGACTCATCAACTTAACTATACCTTCATACAGAAAATGCCAACCTATAATGATGCGTAAAATAATAAGACCCCATTCTTGGGTAAGTGTTAATTGTGAAGTATTTCTTGAATCACTCATGATGTCAAAATTTTGATAATAATATATTAAACGAACTAATAAATAGGCATTTTAAAAATACCGTTTTGTAAATTCCCTTAAATAAGGTAGTATCTATCTTAAATTAAAACATCAAATCCTCTTCTCTGAAAAAATTCCATGTTTAATTTTCTTCTCTATATATTTGATTACTCAGAAAGTAATCTCTTTCACGCTGACTTCCGGTACTAAACTTATAAAATACTTTTTACCATCTATATTGAGTTCAAAAGAAACGTTATTTATCTCTTCCACCAATTTACCGACTGAAATATCCGGCTCCTTATCTTTTTTAAACGGCACAAGGACAGTGATAAATTGTGCTTTTGTGCCTTTCGAAACAGTGGACGCTGTAATATGCCATTGGTCTTTATATTCAGGAGTACTATCTCCACGATTCTCAGGAGGGTCGGGAAAAACTGAAAATTGATTAAAGTTTAACTTCCCGGATTGTAGAAAATTAACCTTAAGACGGGCATTACCCTCAGAAATTATTATTGATTTCTTAGACTCATTAACACTCATTTTCGAAAGCGCATGAAGCCACCATTCAAAAGTAACCGGTTCAGGCGCCTCAAGGTCATCATAAATAACATATACACCAGGACGTATATGAATTACATGCCGCTGAAACTTATTCAATAATCCCATATATGCCTGTGTGGCATCGCCAAGAATATAATCATATACATCTCTGTTCTCAAAACTTACCACTTTACCTTTTGCGGCTGCCACCCCTTGCTGTCCTTTCCCCCCTTCAATAGTAATACTGTTGGAAGACTTTGTTTGCCTTTGCCAGTTCCTGTGGTGATCAGAACCGTACCATGGATAATATCCGGATGCAATTGCCAGGGCCTCACCATAAGCTTCAATAGTAAATGCGTTTTGGTCCGGATGACCGTGACTTACTCCACCATAAGGATCGCTGTGGAACAAAAAATGAATATCTTCTTCTGCTTTTCCAAAATTTGTATGAAGAGAAACCAGGCCCACGCCTGGAAAATAACGTGATTGGGGAAGATCCGTGGGAGATTTCCCCTTAAGGTTATCATTCTTCAGAATAACACCTAAAATATTTTTTCCGTGACCTACACCCATATAGTCCGCATACCAGCGGATATATGGATCATTTAACAGCGATGAATAGGTATACATCAATTCTGCCCTGCTTCTGGAGGGTGGATCACTTTCACCGTCACCAAATGGGGACATCCTTGCATAAGGCGGATTTGTGTACAATATATAATAAGGTGTATTCTGGAAAAAAGCTTTTTGTATCAGGTTAATACCTGTGGCCTTATTAAGTGCAATAATAAAATGAAGGACAAAAGTCTCATAAGCGGTCCAGTAAATGGGGCCCTGATGCCAGCCTCCATCATCTTTCGCCCACGCCGGCCACAGATTCCAATGTATCGTTAAAACATATTGCAACCAATCCTTTGTTTTATCGGATACATCACTATAACATATAGCAGCTTCTCCCAGAAAACCGCACACTCTCTCTTCATGACTGCCACTATTAAATACGTGATATTCTCTGTTTGTACTATATTTCAGACGTTCGTAAAATTGTTCAGCCCTTCTTATCATCGATTTATTTACTATTGCTCTTTCCTCGGGTGTATACAGTTCATAAGTCCAGTCATATGCCCGTGAGCCTCGAGCCAATATAAACATCGCCGGTTCATCATGAGCCCTGTCCGAAGTAGAACCATCAGGATTCCACCGTGAAAAGTGAAGCACTCTGCGCCTGGCTTCCTCACCATACTTCTTATCCCCGGTCAGAAGATATATCAGTCCAAATGTCTCCATTATGCTACATTGAGGAACAGTAGCATCATAGATCAGCCTCCAGGAATATTCCCCAAATTCCGGCCCGATACCTCTGACAAACTTTGGCTCCTTAGGAAGTTCTTCACCGATATGTTTTTCAATTTCATTCTTCACATCTGATAACGTTTCCTTCAGGTCCCCGTTTAATGCCCTGTTACGGAATGACTCAATTTCATCCTTCAGTATAAAAAGTCTCGGACGGCTTTTTGGAATGGAATTAATTACCTGCTTGATATCCGGAAATGGCCTTTCCTTCAAATCTGAAGGAACAATGAACCGGCGGGATTTACTGTAAACAGTCTTCCCATTTTCTACGCCATACCTCCAGAACCACTCGCCTGGCTCCAAAGATTTATCTAATGCGTAAGTACTGATATCAATCCCTTTCCTTTTAATTGTACCTGACCTGAAATTCTTATCTCTCGATATTTGAAGAGTGTAAGGAAAATAATCTATTATCGGTACCCACACTTTCTCTGCGGAATCATTATATGCAACATAATAAGGTGGATAAGTGATCTCTTTCTTTACCGGTAACCAGGTAAATGGTGGCGGGTTCGCATTTACAGTAAAACCATCTGCAGGAGAATAATCTACCTGATTTTCATTAGGTGGAATATCCAGCTGGGATTTTATCTTCTCTCTGTTTCCATCTTTGTTTTCCTCTTTGTTTTCCTTACAGCTTTGATTAAAACCGAAAAAAAACATTAAAAGAACTATTAAAAAAAATACCCTTGCATTTATTAATGCTTTCATAATAAATTTTCTTTCTAAATTATAGTTTAAAAATTAAAAACACAATTTAATAATGAGACTTTTGAGATAGCCTGTTTCTAATTAGTGCCTGCAAGAAAACTTTCAATTAATTGGTTTACAATAGTTTATTGTTAATAACTTGTTTGAATCTTCCGGGGTTTTTCCTTGGTTGTTTTGCCAAAAATACAGATATTCAAGCTGTTAAACAAATGAGATTCGAATATCTCAGGTAAAACATCAAACAAGATTCAAAAATGAGAAAAAGATTCGAACAACAGATGACCATTGGGAGATTACCCATCGGCGAAACAGAGGTTCCAACAAAAAAACGGAGTGGCGCTCTTCCAGGATTATGTGCAGCCCTGAAGGAAATTTTCATTACCCCAAAGTGGAACGAAAAGGTATTTGAAATACTGGAATCTAAA
>JANYIW010000045.1 GCA_025358645.1 Bacteroidales bacterium | reverse complement strand
CGATGAGCATAAACAACTTCAACAAGATAATCGATAAAACTATTGAAGATGCAAAACAAGGGAATATTGTTAACGCCCGGGAATTAAAAGGCTGGCATTGGCTAAGACTCTGAGATTATAAAACATTAAAATATGTGGTGGCAGTATCTTTTGGTTTTTTTCGGGGCATTTTTGTTTGATGTAGTGCCTTTTCCCTTTCCTCCCGCTTTTACCATCATGGTTTTTTTACAGATCATGTTCGGTTTGAACTGGCGAAAATAAAAGCTTTGTATATTATTCCAGCGTTTTTCATCGGTAAGTTCACAAGTGATACCATTGCTGTACATTTAGGCAAATATGCCGCAGAGCATACCAAAAACATTATAGAGGGAGCATTATCATGGAAGTCAATTGCAAGTTTAGTGTTAGGATTACTTCTTCTCAGCGCTCTTTTATTTATTGACTGGCGTTCGCTAATCCAAAAGAAAATATTTACGTTGAAATTTAAGATATGGAAGTAAAGGAAGAGGCGTTAATTCGTAACTGCGATCTGGCAAACGCTTCAGTTTAATGGATCAAGAGTGAGATTTTCTCAAAAGCATCTAAATGAAAAGTGAGAAAGAGAAGATGATTTCAGGTAAGCCTTACAAAGCTTTCAGGTGACCACAACAATTGATGTGTCAACGAAAACAATCTGACCCGATAATGGAACAGGAATACATAGTAGAAAAAACTTTTGACAAAATCAATTTCACCCAAAATGCCCTTGTAAAAGGTGATTATGAATCCTGTAAGTTTATAAACTGTGATTTTTCAAATTCAGACTTTACAGAAATAATTTTCATGGAATGTGAGTTTGATAACTGTAACCTGAGTATGGTTAAGTTGACTAAGACTGCCTTTCGCGACATCAGGTTCATGAGCTGTAAAATGCTTGGAATGCAATTTGGAAACTGCAATGAATTTGGTTTTTCGGTCAGTTTTGTAAATTGTAATCTCAATCATTCTTCTTTTTATAAGACTAAACTTAAAAAGACAACATTTAGAAACCTGAAGCTTAATGAAGCAGACTTTACTGAATGTGATTTAAGCAGTTGTGTTTTTGATAACTGCGATTAAAAAGGCCAGATTTTTCCTGTCTGGCATTGCTGGCCTTTTAGACAAGTATGATATTGAAATAGATTCCAATGATTAATTCAAATGAAGAATGGAAACAACCATTAAAATATTACCCGGGATAAGTACAAAAATAAGGACTCTGATGCGACGATCATATACTTGGCTAAAGAAGCTGGGGTAAGTATAAAAAGCAATACCTGATATGTTAAGATATATTTGTTACGGACTTGTGCCTTTTTAAAATTACCATATCAGTAGCAAGATCTTAGGTTGGATATTCATAGAAAATTTGCTTCCTTTCTTCAGGATATCATAAGTTGAAAAATCTTGTGTTGGATCTCTATTTTGGAATAATCTTTGTTTTATTAGATTATTAATGCAATATTTGCGAACATTTTTACACTTTATGAACATTTTTCTGTTAATAACCGTTCATTCTATAGAAAATGTTTATTAACTTGACATTGTCAATTTAACCTCAGATGCTTCTCTTGCAACAAAGTTACTCCACTGACCAAATTGAGAAAATTGGTAATGCAATTATTTATATTGCAGAGCAAATGCCAGGTTTGTCAAAAACAAAATTATTGAAGCTTATCTATTTATTGGATGAATACTCAATTAAAAGCTACGGACTACCATTTTTGGATTTAGAATACAAGCTTTGGCAAGCAGGTCCGGTAAATACTGATATTTATTCCGAACTATCTTCTGATACACATCTTTTAAAAGATTTCATAAAACTTACTTTTACAGAAAAGGGAGAATGTTATATTTATCCCAAAAAGAAATTTGACAATAGTGAGTTTTCGGAAAACGAGTTAGAATTATTGGGGACTATTGTACAGGCCTATAAAAAATACACTGCAAAACAGCTTGTAGAACTTTGTCATAGACCCACAACTCTTTGGTATCAGATAGCAAAAGAGAAAGGTGTCTTAGAATTATTTAAAAGCGGAAAGAAAAACACCACAGATTTTACTATTCCTCTGTCAGATTATATAAAAGACGATAAAGTTAAATTGTCACTATATAACGAGCATAAAGAATTTCTGGACTTTTCAAAAAGGTTTAAGGTTTAGAAAGTGCTTATGTATTCACCAGGGCGAATATTATATTTTGATCCATTCTATTTTAAAAACGGGAATACCTCAAAACCCAAATACTTCATAGTTCTTCATAATGATACAGAAGCTACTATTATAGCAAGTTTGCCGACTCGTTCAGATCATGTTCCCAGTAGTATACCAATAAAACATGGCTGTATAAATGCTGATGACATTAATTTCAACTGCTACCATTTTGAAGCAGGTAAGGCTGTTACAACAAATAACTGGGCATTTGAATTACCCACCTTTATCTATGGCACTCAGATTGATGCGTATGAACTATCAATTTTAAAAGATGTGTACCGAGTTGAAGGCGTAGAATATGAAAAAATAGGGATACTCAAGAAAGAGGAATATAAGAATGTTATCGAATGCTTCTCAAAAAGTAAAACAGTAAGAATAAAGTTTAAGAAAATCTTCGTAAGTCTATTGAATGACCTTAAATGACAAATATTCATATATCCTTTTTAGAATAACCCGAGAGATTTACCTGCATAAACATTTGATTTTAATCCCTCATTTGCCTCAACGCAAATTTTTTTTATTTTTTTTGAAGGGTCGTGATCCTTGTCAGGTAGCACACCCCCTCAGAAACACCCCCTTATTTTTAAGGATTTATTTTAACACAGGATACTTTCTTTAATCATTTTAATGATCGGGGGGGCGGTATGGCGGGGGTGGTGGGTGATGGGTAGGGGTCTTCTTGAAGCAGGTGACTTTAAACTCCGCATATACTCTCTTCAGGAAAACATGATCCAACAATTGACTTGACGATAAATTCTTATTTACTCGTTTTAATTTTAGTAATATTAATATTTTCTACTTTGAAGAGTGGCATTTGACCATCGGTTTCAGTACCTGCATATATTTGTGTAGAATCGCTTAGAACGTCAAATGACAAAGTGATATTCACTCCATCCATATTACCTTGTTTATAAGAATTCGGTAAGTTAATCGGATAGTATAACGTGTTGTTTGGGGATGACGGCACAGACACTAAGTACTGGGTACACCCATAGGAACAGCCAATTAGTTTTATTTTGCCCTCTATCCCATCGTACATAGATGGTTTGTCTGGAGTTTTGGTGCAAAGTGTAAATGACATTGCCACAACAATTATAACAAATAACTTCTTCATAACTAACTCGCTTTCTTTGGTTACAAAAATTATAAAACAATTTGCCACATAAATCATGCCACCCGAAGTGTAAATTTATTCTTAATTAAAAGTACAACAAAATAATAGCTCATTTATTTGTTTTTATCCGTGAAAAGATGTACTTTTAATGTGTGATTAAAAAGGCAACTAAAACGCAGGAATTATGAAAGTGAAGTATAACAGAGTTTCGACCATCCAACAGACAGGAGACCGTTTTTTAAATGATAATGAAAAATATGATCTTACATTACTTGACAAAGTTAGTGGAAGCATACCATTCAGCGACCGTCCAAAGGGAAAAGAAGTGGTTAATCTCGTTGAGGCAGGACAGATCACCGAACTCGTAGTCGAAGAATTTTCAAGGTTGGGCAGGAATACGGGGGACGTTATCCGAACCTTAGAATGGTTGGAAGAACATGAAGTCAACGTAAACGTTCTTAATAACGGGTTACAGAGTAGACCAAATGGCAGGAAGAATCCAATATGGAAGATGATCTCCAGCGTCTTGTCAAGTGTGTACGAAATGGAGCTTGAAAATATTCGTGAAAGAACTTTGATGGGAAGAGCAGTATATGTTCAGCGGGGTGGTATTTTGGGACGACCAGAGGGAAGCGGAGAGAGTGAAAAGAAATTCATAGAAAAGGAAAAGAGTAAAGAGATAATTAAGTTTTTAAATAAGCAGCGTACCTTTCGGGAAATCAGCAAGTACACAAACACGTCAAACAAAACCATTATTAAGGTCAAGAGAATAGCTAAAAAGTATGGCTTGATTACGTTGGAGGCTTAACCAACCGTTTTACTGAAGTTACAGGAAATTTCTGTCCCGATCCAGAAGAATGCATGCGCTGGGCACACAAAGTGCCCATTTTCTTTTCAAACATGCCTTATTTGCCGTTTTTATTGCTGTTGTAACCATTTTTTAATCACATAAGAGACAATTAGCACCTGTTACAACATACAGAAAGAACTATAAATGGGTATTAATTCACATAATAATGCACCAAATACGTTGCAATTTTCGTGAACTGAGTATTTATCGTAAAAAAACAACATGAAGAAACAGAAACGTAGTTATCCGCCTCAGCATCAAAAACGCCTTGACCGTCTTGCAATCTCATTAAAGGAAATGCGGTTTTCAGAAGGCAGGAAGCAGGATGGATTTGTCGATGAAGGAATTACCCGCAGGAAGATTCAACGTGCGGAGTACGGAAATAATATAACGTTGGTTAGTCTGTTTTCATTGCTGGACTGTTATGGGTACACTCTGAGTGATCTTGATATTGTAGAATGAGCGATACAGGGAGAATTTTTAGAAAACCTTGCATCTGCTGGAGATTTGTGATAAATTTGTATGGTAATTGATGCGTTTGCTTCACCTACTTCAATTACATGAAAACTTAAAAGACTGAAGATAAATGATGCGGATGTTCTCCCACCTTCATTAATAAAGACCCCACTGAAATTTTTAACACTGCTATCGGCATAATAAAGTTACAACGCTGAATGAAATCAATGAAGCGCACGGGAATGACGGTGCGGTTGTTTTCTGCCCAGTATAAATCTGATCCGAACGAAAGACTTGTAACTGATCCTAATCACGGTGAAATGAAACACCCGAAAAGACCTGCGCTGACTTGGGTTGTCAACAGGCAACTGATACGATTTGACAGGGTGTAGACTATGTGGGGACATGGTTGTTGATTATGATCTTACTACTTACTGGTATTTCTTAACTTACTTTTTTAATTATTAATTATTTAAATATTTGAAGAAGAAAGAAGCAAAGAAGAAGTATCAGGGGAAAAACTCCCTATTGCCTATGCCCATTTTTTCGAAACCGATCCTTCTTCGGAATTATTAATCCTCCATGCCTGACTACTTTTATCCCCTCTTGCGATCCTTCGTAGTTATTATAGATGCTATGTTGCATAATATCAGCATGTTTACTATTGTGGCTACCTGTTTAAATTTATAACCCTCCTAACATTGCTGCCTCAGCTTTAAATTGTTGAAAAGACGGAATGCACGACATCACAATATTTATAATAAATTATATTACAGATATATATAGCCATTATATAAAGTAATACAATACTTGACTGACCAGTTTTCTTTGGAACATTTTAACATTTCGGAATGGAATAAAAGTATAAAGACTTAACTTAACCGCTTAAAAATTATCTTAAAGTAAAATCATGAATCTTATTGATGCAGGTGTAGAAAAAGGATTGATCAAATTTGATGATGAACATAACTTATAACTTATATTCATCAAAATAAGAAGCGTAATTATAACAACCCAGAATAGAAAGTTCAGGCTGAAACATTTTTAACTCTGGTCTTAGATTATGGTTATCCTGTGAACAGGATTAAATTATATGTTTCTGTACAAATGGGTTCAGAAACAAAGGAAGCTGATATTGTTGTTTATTCTGACGATAAATGTGAAGAAACCCATATTTTAGTTGAATGCAAGAAAGAGGATATTACCGATCAACAATTTAAATTAGCAGTTGACCAAGCCTACAGTTATTGTGTAGCGGAAGGCGGAAATTATGTTTGGGTAACATCAAAGATAATTAATGAGTACTATGAATTACCCAAAACAAGACCACGAAGCAGAATCGTGATCCCTGATATCCCACAGTATGGGGTAAACAAGTTAGAACCATACAAATATGTAAAGGGTGGCTCATTGGCGTCTGAAAGGGAAGCAGAAAGTAAGGATGTAAAAGAACCTGAACAGAAACCAAAGCAAAAGTTTTTTGAACTTGAAGTTGTCAGTGAAAGTGAACTCACAAAGATATTCTTACAATCACATCAGGCACTTTGGGGCGGTGGACAACGAAATCCCAGTGTAGCATTTGATGAACTGGACAAACTAATTTTCTGCAAAATTTGGGATGAAAAGCATCCAAGGAAATTTGGTCAGCCATACGATTTTCAACTCTTTCGTGATGAATCTCCAGACGATCTTTTAACACGTATTAAAGGACTTTACGAAAACGGGAGGAAGAAAGACCCAGAAGTTTTTAAAGATAATATCACCCTAAGTGCTCAGGAGACACTGACGATAGTTAAATATTTTCAACGCATTAATCTTAACAAAACTGACCTTGACAGTAAAGGCAAAGCGTTTGAAACATTTATGGGAAGTTTCTTTCGTGGTGACTTCGGGCAGTACTTCACTCCAAGACCTATCGTAAAGTTCATTGTAGACAGCTTACCAATTAGCAATAACTCCCGGGTGTTAGACTCAAGTTGTGGAAGTGGCGGTTTTCTACTTCATGCTCTGGATAAAGTCAGAGAACAGGCGAATGATTTTTATAATAAAGAAAAAGAAGAAAAAGATCATTTTCGTCACTGGCACGACTTTGCTGAAAAGAATCTCTTTGGCATTGAAATAAATGAGCAGATAGCAAGAACAGCTAAAATGAACATGATAGTTCATGATGACGGACATACTAACGTGGTTGCATTGGATGGACTCTTAAGCGATAAGGATATACAAACAAAATCCAAGAATAAGGAATTTGTGTACGGAACTTTTGATTTTATAATTACAAATCCACCTTTTGGAAGCATAGTTAAGCAGACGGAAAAAGCATACATGCACCAATATAATTTGGCAGCTAAAGAAGTTGACTGGCTTAATACCACTGGAAGCAACAAAACTTCAATACGTGACAGCCAAAGCACTGAAGTCATGTTTCTGGAACAGTGTCATAATTTCTTAGTTGAACATGGTTATCTGGCAATTGTGATCCCTGACGGGATTTTAACAAATAGCAGTTTGCAATATGTGAGAGACAATATTGAGGAAATGTATAGAATTGTTGCAGTCATTTCAATCCCACAAACAGCATTTTCTGCAACTGGAGCAGGTGTAAAAAGTTCAGTTTTATTTCTGCGGAAGCACAAACTTAAACAAACGGAAAAAATCAATAATCAGAAGGAGAAACTTAAAGAGCATGTTAAAACTGAAAATAATTATATCCGTACCATTGGGCAATGGGAGAAAGAAAAGAATGATTTAATTAAAAAGCTGGAAAGTGAAGCAAAGAAGGCGAATCCAAAGGCAAACAAAAAAGAGATATCCGAAATAATTCAAACCGATAAGTCAGTAATACTGGGAGCATTCACCGACAAAGTGAACTTACTGAAGGAAGAATTGACGGAGAAATATTTTTTAACAAAACAAGCCACTTTGGATGATTATCCTATTTTTATGGCGATAGCAGAGGATATTGGTTATGATGCAACAGGAAGGAGTACAGCGAATAATGAATTGACGGAAATTGGTACAGAACTTTTAAAATTCATTGAACACATTAACAATACGGAACGGTAATGAATGAGTTTACATTATCACCAACTCTAAACCCACAAAGAGTTTTTATTTTACGCAAAAGTGAAATTGAAAAACGTTTTGACCCATTTTACTATGTCCCTGAATTATTGGAACTGGAAAAGAAAATCTTAGCTAAGAGACCTAAAAGATTACGTGATTTTGTAATAAAAATTTCAAGCGGGGCAACACCAAAAACAACTGAAAGCGAAAAATACTATACAGATCAAGAAAATGGAATCCCATTTTTGCGAGTACAGAATCTTTCACCTACTGGTGTATTGGAGTTTTCTGACTGTAAATATATTAATCCAGAAACCCATGCTGGAATGTTGAAACGTAGCCAAGTGACAGCAGGAGATTTATTAGTAAAAATTACAGGAGTGGGTCGCATGGCGGTGGCATCAGTAGCCCCTGAAGGTTTTATTGGTAATATCAATCAGCATGTTTGTGTTATTAAAACGGGAAGTAAAGAGATTAGTGAGACTGTAGCAGCTTTTCTTAATTCGGATATCGGGGAAAAATTGGCAAGCAGGAGAAGCACAGGAGGGACGAGACCTGCGTTAGATTATCCTGCTTTACTCTCTATCCCGATCATTGCTGACAAACGGATATTTAAAATTACGAAAACCGTCATAGATCAAAAGCAAAAGAATGAAAGTGAAGCCGAAAAACTTCTTTCAGGTATTGATGAATATTTGTTAAAAGAACTGGGAATAACTTTACCTAATGCAATTGATAACACCCTGAAGAATCGGATATTTACTCGGACATTAAAAGAAATTGCAAACAATAGATTTGATCCATATTTTCATCAAAAGAAATTTACTGACAATCTCGATGTAATTGCTAAAGGGAAATATCCAGTTAAACCACTTCGGGAAATTATTGCGGGTAATTTAATTAAAGGAAACTTGCCAACACAGGACGAAAAAGGTGGAGAATATTCAGTAGTTCAAATCAATTCGATAAAAGCTGATGGAACAATTGACCTCAATGATTTTGTTACTTCAAAGAAGATTTTCAGTAAACCCCAGAAGTTAGAAAAGGGAGACATATTAGTTGTCATAACTGGAGCGACAATTGGCAAACTTGCATACTGGGATTATATGGGTCAATACTATTTGGGTGGAGATATTGTAAAGTTTCAAACGAATGGTTTGGCAAACAATTCATTTGTATATAATTTTCTGCGTTGTGGCATAATTCAAACTGAAATTAAAAGAAATATTACTGGAGCAACCAATGGTCATTTAGCACCAGATGATATAAAACATATACTGATCCCTGTCCCAAATCCCGAAAAGCAAATAGAAATTGCTAACCATATCACAGAGATAAAGCAACAAGCACAATTGCTTAAAGACAGAACGAAAGAAGCATTAATGCAAGCAAGTAGAGCAATTGAAGATATTTTATTGAATTAGCCACGCAGGGAATCATACAACCTGTTTTCTTTCAACCGCTATGATATAGTGATCCAGAATTAATAAAAATGACTGGGAAACCCTAACTTACCAACAGAAGCAAAGTGGCTTTAAACGGCTTTATATGAGGTCTGATTGAAACGTTCGTTGTTGAAGTGATACTCCTACGTTAAATGACCATCTGAAACAGCAATAACTTACAAAATGTTCAAAACATGTTCAAAATTCTGTAAGTTATTGATTTATAGTACTATTTGTAGCCCCACCAGGAATCGAACCTGAATCTAAGGTTTAGGAAACCTCCATTCTATCCATTGAACTATGGGGCCAGTATTTGTTTTTTCAAGTATTCTTTACCACAACCGCTTTTTAAAAATTTCTCCCTTTCTCTTGCTGCTATTCTGGTTTCAACAGTCTCGTTATAAATCAAAACCCATGGCCGGAATCCTTTTGTTGACTTAGTTTTTCCTTGATTATGCTCCTTAATCCGCATTTCAAGGTTTAATGTAAATCCAACATATATCCTGCCGTCAAAACTACTCTTTATGGCGTAAATAACATAACCCATGATTTAATTTTTTACAAACCTCCATTCCCTGCCTGCCGGCAGGCAGGTATCCATTGAACTATGGGGCCAATTT
>JANYIW010000021.1 GCA_025358645.1 Bacteroidales bacterium | reverse complement strand
GGTGTTAACGATGGTGTTGACGAAAGCTGGGGCCCTCGTCTTGATGGAAGATTACTTCCTCAGTTCGACAGCCCTTATGATGCTGCAACAGGCATACGTACTCCAACTCCATGGATCGCACATCCTAATAATTCCAAGAGTTTTTTTGAAACAGGTATGAAAAGAACCACAAGTCTGGCAGTTTCCGGAGCTAAAAATGGTGCAAGCTTCCGTCTTTCCTTATCAAATCAGAAAATCAAAGGGATACTTCCTAATACTGATCTTACAAAAAATAACATTGCCTTAAATGGTGATTTCGCCGTTACAGACAAGATTACTATAGGTGGTTCTGCTACTTATGTCAGTAATAAGAGTGATAACATTGCAGAAAATGGTTATAACGGTGGAAACCCTATGCAGTCTATCGGACAGTGGTTCGGCCGCCAGGTTGACATGGCAGTTCTTAAAGCAAGACAAAATGAACTTAACCCAATTACAGGAACTCCATTCAACTGGAACTCGAGTTATCATAATAACCCTTACTGGAACCTTTACAATAATACAAACTCCAGGAACAGGGACAGGATGATTGGTAATGTAAATATGAACTGGAAATTTACTGACTGGCTATCATTCAAGGCTACCGCAGGAACTGACTGGTCCGTTGAAGATATAATGGAAAGAGTGGCAGTTGGGGATGTAGGTATTGGATATCCAAGTGGCTATTTCAATAGTTATTCAAACCGCAGACAGGAAATAAATGCTAACGCAAGGTTAGAATTTGTTAAAAGTTTTGGTGATTTTCATTTCGACGCCAGTTTGGGTACTGAATATAATCATTATAATGGTCAGTATCGTAATACAAATGTGGCAAAGCTACTTGTCCCTGGACTATATGCAGTTAGTAATGCTGCTGTTGCAGCAACAACAGATATGACTGAACGCCATACAGAATTACAGAGTGTTTTCGGAACTGCAAACTTTGGCTACAAAAATTTTGTATTTCTCGATCTTACAGGAAGAAATGACTGGTCGTCAACTTTACCATTAAACAATAACTCTTATTTCTATCCATCTGCATCTCTTTCATTCGTTGTAACCGATGCATTTGGGATAAAGTCAGATATTCTTTCTTTCGCGAAAGTAAGAGCAAGCTATGCACAGGTTGGTGGTACTGCAGATCCTTACTCACTCAAAGGTACTTATACTGCTGATCAGCCATTTGCGGGAAATCCTTCACTTTATTATACGTATACAATTCCAGCTCCTGATCTCAAACCACAAAATAAAAAATCAAAAGAGTTTGGGTTTGAGTTGAAATTCTTACAGAACAGGATAGGCCTCGATGCTTCTTTCTATAAAGAAAATACGATCAACCAGATCATGAACATAGCTATTTCTAATACAACAGGATTCAGGAATAAGCTCGTTAATGCAGGAAACCTTCAAAACATGGGTACTGAATTACAGTTAAATATTACTCCTATTCAGAATTCTGACTTTTCTTGGGATATATCTATGAACTGGTCAAAGAACAAAAACAAAGTTGTTTCGCTATTTGGGGATATGAAATATCTGAGTCTCTATAGCCTTAGTTGGGACGCTTATGCTTATGCTTTTCCCGGCAAAGATTATGGAACAATATATGGATATGCACTTGTTCGTGAAAATGCAACTCCTGTCTATTATGATGAAGCTAAAACTCAGCTCGCATATTATACCTATTCAGGGAGACCTCTTGTTAACAAGAATGGTGAATATATCCGTTCAGGACAGAGAACCCCTCTCGGCAATATTTACCCTGATTGGTTCGGCGGAATTACAAACTCATTCAACTATAAGAAACTTTCCCTGAGCATATTGGTAGACTTTAAGAAAGGTGGAAAGATTTTCTCAGAAACCCACATGTTCAGTGAATACACCGGAGTACTTGCCAATACTGCTGCAATTAATGCAAATGGTAAAAATGTAAGAGACGCCCTCGCAGATGGCGGTGGCGTTCTTGCCTCAGATGCAGTGTATGGAAAAGTAAACGCTCAAACTGGCGCTATTTCGTTCCTTGACGCTACAGGAGCTGCAAGTGATGTAGCGGTAACCAACACAACTTATGTTGATGCCAATACATTTTATTACGACTACTATAAACTGCATGAGTTGTCTATCTTCGACGCAAGCTATACTAAGTTACGTGAAGTATCATTAAGCTATTCTTTTGACAAAATTGGTTTCTTGAATAAAATTGGGATTAAGGATCTGAACATCACTGCAGTAGGGCGTAACCTATGGATCATTCATAAAAACATTCCTGATGTTGATCCTGAGGTTGGTAATAGCGCTGGCAACACATCTGTTGGAGCTGAACAAAATGCTATTCCGTCAACCAGATCTTATGGTTTCAATATAAAGATTAGTTTCTAACCTATAAAGTATCTGAAAAATGAAAGATTTAATAAAATTAAAAATAATCATACTTGGATTGTTCTCGATAGTGGCTCTTCTCTCATCTTGCACTAAGGATTTTGAGAGTATGAACCAGAATCCGAACTATCCATCTACTGTGGCTGCAATTGATATTTTCACAAACGCCGAACAATCTTCTATTGGAGGTATTAGCAGAGGCGGAGGACAGCTTGGAGGCTGGATACAGCATACTTATCTTGGACCGTGGAGTCAACAATGGTGTAAAGTCCAGTACATTGATGAAGACAGATATATGCCTCGAGATATGTCTCCTTACTTTCAGGATCCCTATACTAATGAACTCAAAAACCTTTCAATAGTTATTACAAAAGCAGCTTCTGAGAAAAACGAAAGTCTTGTTGCTGCTGCTAAGGTCATGAGGGCATGGGTTTTTATGTTTCTTACTGATATATGGGGTGATGTTCCTTACACCGATGCTTTAAAAGGGCTTGAAGCTACAGGTACTTTAACTCCCAAATATGATACCCAGGCAAGTATTTATGCTGATCTCCTTGTCCAACTTGAGGAGGCAAACGTCGCTTTAACCGGAGCAACCAATAATTTAGGATCAGGTGATCTTCTTTATGGTGGGGATCCAACCCTCTGGAGAAAATTTGCTAACTCATTAAAATTGAGATTGCTCAACAGGGCTGCGGGTACACCTTGGTCATTTACCTATAACATGGTAGGAGGTACTCAGGTAACAACTACACCTGGTGCTGCCGCTCTTGCAACTGCTGATGCTCAGATTGGAGCCATACTGGCTGATCCATCAAAATACCCAATTTTTGAATCGAATGAGGATAATGCACAGCTTTCTTTTCCCGGACTTCCCTATAGGAACCCTATCTTTAACACTCTCTATACCAGAACGGACCAAGGTATTTCCGAAACCTTGGTAGATTGGCTTAAGGCAAGAACTGATCCAAGACTTCATATCTATGCCCAGCCGACGCCTAACTCAGTAGCTGCTGATATTATCCTTCCTTATGATTCGCTTCAATATGTTGGTTTTCAGAACGGACGCGGGATTACTTCAGCTTCTTTCCCGGCTATATCCCTCCTCGGAACACAAATAGCTTATACTGAGAAGGCTCCGCTTTATGTGTTATGTTATGATGAGCAGGAGTTCACAATCGCTGAGTATAATAAGCGTATCGGTAATGACGCAGCTGCCAAGAACGCTTATGAAAATGGAATAACCAGTTCAATGGAGAGAAGGGGTCTTAACGATGCAGGTATCGTTTATCCTTCATGGGGTAAAACGACAATCACAGTATCGAAAACAGGTTATCCAGTGGACTATGCTGCATATCTCGCAGAACCGAATGTTGCATGGGGTGGAACTGACGTACAGAAATTCCAGAAAATTTGCGAACAGAGATGGGCTGCTATGTATGGAGAAGGAGTTCAGGCATATTCTGAAATAAGGAGAACCGGATTCCCTGAAAGAATTTTTGAATACGAACTTCAGAAAGCTTATTATCCAAATCTTGGTCTTCCAATAAGATTGCAGTATGCACTAAGTGAAAATACCAATAACACGAATAACTTAGCCGAAGCCAAGCTTTCTCAGAATATTGAGTTAACAAATGAAGGTATGTTCAGTACTGTTGGTATCTCAAGTCAGGTGTGGTGGAATACAAGGAAAAATCCTATTCCTACTGTTACTGACGTTCATTAGAATTATTTGATTAGATTATACTTAGAAGAGAGCTGCAGACAGCTCTCTTCTTTTTTTAATATATTTGACTTAACTTTATAGCACTTATAAACTTCTATTGATACGTGATGTTTAATGATTGAGATATTCGTTCTCCAAATGCAATTGATATATCCATAATAATACTTCAATGAAAAATTTAATTTTATTTATTGGCGTACTGAACATTTTATTAGTCTATGACTTAAATGGTCAGACTTCTTGTCAGGTTCTTCAACCAAATATTTTAGGGAAATATATTGGAGATTGTAAAAACGGACTAGCTGATGGTAGAGGTGAATCAACGGGTATCGATTATTACAAAGGTGAATTTAAGAAAGGTTTACCTGATGGAATAGGGACTTATATCTGGTATTCGGGTGATACTTATAATGGGGAGTGGAAACATGGACTAAGAGAAGGGAAAGGGGAATTCAAATATAAATATGGTGGCCGAGACACGTTACTTGTTGGTATATGGAAAGATGATAAATTTATAGGATCACCTTCGCTTCAAGCATATTCTGTTGACTATAAGAATACAATAAGCAGAGTAACATTTATTAAGGTTGGGAACAGACCTTATGTAAAGTATAAATTTTCGAGAGCAGTAGGTGAGGTCTATGATATCACTAATATTATGTTACAAGGAAGTTCAGGTTATGAAAGTAATATTGCAGATTTTACCGGATTTGAACAGGTTTCTTTCCCGTTTAAGGGCAAAGTTACTTTTACATCACCTAATGCGTTTATGACATCAATTCTTAATTGCGAGCTCAGGTTTACAATATATAACCCTGGTTCTTGGATAGTCACGATGTTTTATTGATTTTGTCAGAATGGAGTGCTTTCAATAAGATATTCACATTTTTTGTTTTATTATTTCGTTACAATAATTACCCAGCCTGATCACGTTTTCAGGTGAATTAAATTTAATGTTCTCATTCTTAATATACTTAATAAGATCGGATTTGTATTCCGGGAATATTTTAAGAAATTGTCTTTCGTTACTGAATTTTTCTAACTTACTATTCTTACGTACCCAGAACACAGAAGCACGTACAATTTCAACATTGGTAGGGAGATCTATTAAAGCAACCTCACCACCTCGATACGTAACTTCCGAAAGTTCGAACCTCTTTTGTTGTGTTGGTCCAACTGACCGGGACTTAATTCCATATCCTATATCATTTCCTTTAGAAACAAGGTTACTTTTATTCTGAAGAAAAAATGTGACAAATCCGCTTGAAAGGATCTCAAAGAATGTATTTTCTACTGGAACAAATACTCTGTTTTCCAAATGGATAGTATCAATGAGCTGCGGATTTTTCGAATACCTGTAAGCTTCATTCAGTTCGACAATCATCTTTTCTTCTACCATATTGTAATTTAATAAGGAAGAAAGTATTTTTCCGTCTTTCATTATTACAAGCCCTTCTTTAAATGAGGGGAATAAAAAATGAGGCAGTGGATTTCCCTGGTTGTCCTGACCCGATAAATTTATTGAGAGAACAATAAACAGAGCTAACAAAATGGTTTCTAACGAACTAAGTATTCTCTTCATCTCACTTTTATTTATGATTGTTATCTTTTCTTTTTCGGTTATCTTTTGAGTCACCACGTAACAAGGATAAACCCAGAGTAAAAGTACTAATATAATCGGACAACAGATTCTATATCAAACAATAATGTTTTTAGATAAAGTGAAAATAAGAAAGCTAGCATTGCATAAGAAATCAGACAGGTATGTCAAGATGCCCTCAGCCTTTATTCTATCTTCAGATTAACCAGTTCAAGCCTCGTGGATGATGCTTTCAATAATTTAAATATTCCAGGTTAGGAACAACTTTTGCCCGTAGGGCTTCAATTGTTGTAGGATATACGTACGTCTTGTAACCCCACACCTCGTAGAGGTTTTACAGGTGGTTTAACCGCTACGCGGTAAGATAACCCCCAGATTAATTGCCATTCAATTGATTTTTACAAATTGCAGGTATGACATCATTCGCCGTAGGCGATAAATTATTGTAGCAACAGAACAATCTGGGGGTTATCTTACCGCGTAGCGGTTAAACCACCTGTAAAACATCTACGAGGTGTGGGGTTAAGACCTACGTATATCCTACAATAATTGAAACCCTCCAGGCTATTTCCTTTATGGCCATCATATCTGCTACAATAGTTTAAGCCCTACGGGCTAATGTTGTTCCTAAAATCTGAATTTTAATATCCCCTATTCTTACAGCTTTCGAGGTTTCACATTTCATATTTGCACCAATTCAGATCGCCAGATTAATTGCCATTCAATTGATTTTTACAAATTGCAGGTATGACATCATTCGCCGTAGGCGATAAATTATTGTAGCAACCAAACAATCTGGGGGTTATCTTACCGCGTAGCGGTTAAACCACCTGTAAAACATCTACGAGGTGTGGGGTTAAGACCTACGTATATCCTACAATAATTGAAGCCCTCCAGGCTATTTCCTTTATGGCCATCATATCTGCTACAATAGTTTAAGCCCTACGGGCTAAGGTCAAAACGGAATTCACTATCACTGAAGCACTCCTATCAAGATATGTCGATATTTTAGAATTCAACATCCGTTAACCCGTTTGTCTTTAACATAATATCATTGACAATGTTTTGACATTATACGTTTCGCCGTAGGCGATAAATTATTGTAGCAACAGAACCAAGCTGGGGTTATCTTACCGCGTAGCGGTTAAACCACCTGTAAAACATCTACGAGGTGTGGGGTTACAAGACGTACATATATCCTACAATAATTAAAGCCCTACGGGCTAATTCCTTTATGACCCTCATATCTGCTACAATAGTCTAAGCCCTACGGGCTATTTCCTTTATGACCACCATATCTGCTACAATAGTTTAAGCCCTACGGGCTAGAGTCAAAACGGAATTCCCTATCTCTGAAGCACTCCTATCAAGATATGTCGATATATTAGAATTCAACATCCTTTAACCCGTTTGGTTTTAACATAATATCATTGACAATGTTTTGACATTATACGATTCGCCGTAGGCGATAAATTATTGTAGCAACAGAACCAAGCTGGGGTTATCTTACCGCGTAGCGGTTAAACCACCTGTAAAACATCTACGAGGTGTGGGGTTACAAGACGTACATATATCCTACAATAATTGAAGCCCTACGGGCTATTTCCTTTATGACCATCATATCTGCTACAATAATTGAAGCCCTACGGGCTATTTCCTTTATGACCACCATTTCTGCCCCCTGTGG
>JANYIW010000074.1 GCA_025358645.1 Bacteroidales bacterium | reverse complement strand
GATATTGCCTTGAAAATTTTCTGATGTGCTTCCCTATAGAAACTCTCTGGTTTGAGAATATCGAGAATTGTAATAACGGCTTCTTTTTCGAGCATAACTGCGCCAAGAACAGCCTCCTCCATATCGTTTGCCTGAGGCGGTACTTTACCAAAATCGGGCAATGTGGTTATAGTTGGCCTCTGGCTATTTCTTTGTTTTGCCATCAATGTATATTTCTTATTTATAATTACTTAGAGAGATAATGTATTACTCACCCGTTCAATTTCAAAGGTATAACATAACCGTCTTTAGTAATTAAAAAAGCCTGACTATTGTTACAAACAAATAGATGTTAAAAACTTGTTGAAAAGCTGGTTTCGACAAGCTCAACCACCTTCAACAAGTTCAACCAGCTACAACAAGCTCAACCACCTTCAACAAGTTCAACCAGCTACAACAAGCTCAACCACCTTCAACAAGTTCAACCAGCTACAACAAGCTCAACCACCTTCAACAAGCTCAACCACCTTCAACAAGCTCAACCACCTGGATATTTTAATCAACCTCCTCTCTTTGGGACCCTGAGCACTGAGCTTGTCGAAGTGTCGAAGGGCCAAACTGTGAATAATTTCTTGATAAATCAGGTAACTTATTCTGTTCGCCATTTATCAATGCTTCCTTCTTCTTCCTGCTCCACCCCTGGACCTGCTTCTCCCGGTAAAATGCATCATCGATTCTATTAAACTCCTCATAATAGACGAGTTCTACCGGCAAATGTTTCCTGGTAAAATTTGCTCCTTCTCCATTCTGATGCTGTGCCAATCTTCTATCCAAATCTTTAGTACTGCCTGTGTAATACAGACCATTTGAACAAAGTAATATGTACATGTAACCTCTCATATTTTGGTGGTTTAGACTAATTTTTGATAAGAAAGTTTACACAGCGATTAATCCTGCTAAATGGGCAAGAGTTGTCGTGTAATGATGCTAACATTCAAATGATGCTCATGAGTAGTATGTTCGAAGTTTAAGTGTCAGTGTGCATTTTATAATCGGAAAGCAAAAAACGCAGCCAACCGAGTGTCGGCCGGCAGCCCTACTGCCTTTGTCCCGGTAGCAGGATTAGTCCGGGTGCAATAAAATTTGATAAGTGGGTTAAAATTTTCTCGCTTAGATTTTGGAGTCGATAAAGAAATTGTCCGGGTTCCAGACCATGTCCCGCGAAGCCTTTGTCATGATATAACGAATTTGTTCCTGGTTAGAAGGCGATGCGGGAAGGCAATTAATTAAACGGCTTATAGTGAGAACTTCTCCCCACGGACAGGAAAATAAGGGTGGTAAGTGCATAGAAGAAGGGCTTTATTATTACCGTAAGTATTTTGTTAAATCATCTTTGGGAAAGCAATTTAAATAGGGGATCATTGATATAATAATTTGCTGTCCCCAGTTTCTTTTTTGTCAGGAGTTTGTCATCAGCAAGTTGGTTCAAATAATTGGCTGCTGTAATCCTTGAGACATTAAGGTCCCGTTGAATAAACTCAATTTTTGTATAGGGATGTTTAAAAAGGTTATTGAGTAAATCCTGGCTGTAGAATTTATAATTGTCTCGTAATGTGCGTTTATAATTCATCATTTGCTCCCGAATCTTGATGATCAAGTCAATAGTCTCTCTTGAAGTTTGATCCACTGCTTTAATCATAAAAAGGAGCCATTCTTCCCAGTTGTTATTTGTCCTTACCTCCTGCAGAAGTCTGTAATAGTCAGATTTATTTTTAACTATATAACTGCTTAGGTAAAGAATTGGAAGGTACTGAAGTTTTTCCTGTATCAGATATAGAATATTAATTATCCTTCCGGTTCTGCCATTACCATCATAAAACGGATGAATGCTCTCAAATTGATAGTGAATAATTGCCATCTTCACAAGAGGGTCGAAGTCACTCAATTCCTTGTCATTGATGAATTTATCAAGACTGGTCATCAAATATTTGATTTCTTCAGGATCTTGTGGTGGAGTGTATATTACCTCTCCAGTCGAAGTGTTTTTTAAAGTTGTCCCAGGCAGTTTACGAAATCCAGCTTTATTGCCCTCGAGGACTTTTTGAATTTTTATTACAGTTCTGTTCGTTAGTAATCCAGTTTTTGAAATAAGGTCAAATCCTGTTTTTGTTGCGGCAATATAGTTTTGTACTTCTTTAGCATTAAGGGATTTAAACGAATTAAGATTTAATTCTGATTTGTAAAGATCATCATGTGTAGTTATTATATTTTCAATCGCCGAACTGTCTTTGGCTTCTTGTAGTCCTAAAGTATTAATTAGTAAACTTTGATTTGGCATTGTCGAAGCAATCCCTTTTAGTTCAGCCAGAGCAGCATGAGCAGAGGGAAGGCTCTTTAGTACTGTCTTAGTTTCAATATCCCAATCTAGTGGAAGTGGAAGTAGTTTTTTAGCTGACTTAGTCATATGTATAGAAATGGTGAATTATTATTCAAATCATTCCTCTTGTGTTAAGAAAATGCAATTTTATATACAAAGATAACTTGCTTGTGTAAAGAAAATCAAATAATCTATACATATTACATATTACGCGTTGAATGTTATTTTTTTTG